>DASWCI010000376.1:0-8290 GCA_036390195.1 Gemmatimonadaceae bacterium | reverse complement strand
ATACGATTTCCCTTTCTCGGTTGCGCTCCAGTACAGGTAGCCATGCTCGCGGAAGGGGACGGTGACGTCGGTCTCCTTGATCCGCGAGAGCATCTCGTCGTAAAGCTTTTGCTGCAACGCCTCGGTGTGCTTCATCTTCGCCGCGGTATAGGCATTCTCGGCCTCGAGGTACGAGATCACCTGTGGGTCGGACTTGTTGCGGATCCAGAAGTAGTTGTCGGTGCGAACTTCGCCGTGCAGCGTGTCGACCGTTGGCTTGATCGTCGCGACTGGGGCCTTGAGGTCCTGCGCACCCAGATCCGGTGCGGAAAGGCCCGCTACTATAGATAGGGTGATGAGGGAGCTGGCGAGAACGCGGAGACTGCGCATGGGGGCCTCTGGCGGGAAGTCGAGGGAGGCGGGTGGGTTGACCTTGTTTATTACCGCGCCTTCTTGCGGAGCGCAAGCAACGCCTCGAGCTCAGGGAGGTGCTCGAAATCGCGGGGCCGGCCGGCTGCCCGCTTGGCCTTGATGAGAGAGGGAAGGTCGAGCACGCGGAAATACACTCCGAGCGCCGCAATCCTTTCAGAATGCTTCCGTACCTCGGCGTAGCCACCAATTCCGGCGATCCGATCCATGACGTCGATGTCTCCCTCGCCTGTCGTCAGAGTGAGGATCGGCGCGCCACGAAGGGTACGGTGGTCCATGATGAACGGAAGACCTTCCTCTACCCCTCGCGGATACGCGTGCCAGTCAGCGAGCACTGTCGCCAAAGCTTCGACGTTCTTGCTATCGAGCGCATCGTAGCAGATGTCGAGATCATTGGTGACCCGAGAGGACCCGTGCGCCGCGGCAGCGAGCCCGCCAACGACGACGAAACGCACCTTGTTTTCGATGAGTCCACCGAGCATCGAGGCGAAGCTCACTTGCCCTTCGTTCGCATCTCTCGAACGAAGCGCGCATTTGCCTCGAGCATTGCCAGTCGCTCGGCTGGAGTTCGTTCGAGCGCCGCCCGCGCGAGCCCCAGATCGACGCCATACTTCCGCGCTGCGGTTATTGCGTTGTGGCGCTTTTCGGGGCGTGATGGACGCCCTCTGCGCTTTGGCGTCTCGTGCACGAGTGCTCGGGATAGATTCGCCAGGAAGATGGATTCATAGCGGTCGAGATCGATCCGGAGACCGGCCGATTGCGTGGGATCGGCGGCTACGGTGACCCGGCGGGCTGGGCGAGCCTCCAGGGATTCTGTGGCGGCGGCGCCGGCAGTCTTGAGCGGCACACTCAGGGCTTCCGTAAGGAGCCTGACCAGGCCCCACCACTTGGCTTCCGTGGGGTTGTAGCGGAGTCGCCTGCGGAGAATGGCGGCGGAGTTGATCAGCCACTTCCTGTCCGCACCCGCGGCGACGGCGAGCTGGTGTGCATTCATGGCATAAATATATCTAATTATTAGACATATTTCCAGCGCATGGTCAGCTCCTGCGCACTCAAACGGTCAAGCGCGCTACTTTCGGCCGGCCACCAGCGATGCGGAGCCGACGCCGATGGCAACGCCGGCCATCCAACCTCCGACGACATCGTCCATCCAGTGCTCGTCCAGATAGAGCCGAGACCAGCCCACCGAGATTGAGAATGCGATGACAGCAGTCCATAAGAGTTTGCGCTCTTCCGGCGAGAGTCGGTCCGCGATCTCCGCGGCGCTCGCGACTGCGATTGCGGTAGCAGCCGTCACATGTCCGCTCGGATAACCGTACCGGTTGCGTCCGTGATGTCGGCCGGCCCCGGGCGGACGGCGCTGGTGTACGAATAGGCGCGTCGCGTTATCAACTGCGAGCGCTCCGAGTGAGGCTGCTGGCACCCCGAGCCCTCCGCTCCCCTCGTTTCGGTAAATCAGAAGCCCCAGCGCGGAAGCAACCAGTGGGTGCGCGTATGGACCAGCGAGATAGCTGATGCCTTTTGCCGCTGATCTCAGTGCTGGCGATCGTCTCGGATGAATCCCCCGGCGTACTGCACGATTGATGGGCCTGGTGGAATCGCGCTTTACCGCGATGCCGATTCCGCCGGCAATCGCGGCGCCCGACAACGCAGTAATCGCGCGTGGCAAAGTCATACGCTAACAGAGAGCAAGGGATGTACCCTTACCGGAAGCCATTGGCCTCTTCGCGATGTTGCTCCTGGAACCTTGCGCTATACCGCGGCTATCCGCGGACAGAAATGCATGCTATAGATGGACGGTTGCTGCGGGCCCGCGTCGCGGGGCGATCGTTACCCACCCATCGGAGGTTTTCATGAAAACCATTCACACATCACTCGCCGCATGTCTCGTAATCGCCGCAGCATCGGGCATCACGGAGACCGCCGGCGCGCAAGCATCGACGCGCGCTTACCGCGAAGGTCCAGTGATTCAGGTGAGTTACATCCGCACCAAACCGGGGATGTTCGACAGGTACATGCAGTACCTGGATGGACCCTACAAGACCAATCTCGAAGCGCAGAAAGCAGCCGGGATCGTTCTGGACTACGGCATTTATACTTCGGACCCTCGCACGCCGGCGGACCACGATGTCATGCTGACGGTCGTCTACAAGAACTGGGGCGCGCTCGACAATCTTGCCGACCGGTCCGACGCGATTGTGAACCGGGCTCTCCAGAGCACGCCAGAGCAGCGTGCACAGCAGTTCATCGATCGCGGAGCGATGCGCGAATCACTCGGCTCCAGAACGTATCAACAGCTGCTGCTCAAATAAATTCTTTTCCGTCCCCCCCCCCGAGCGGAATAACGCTCGGGGCTGGTGGCGTCGGATCGTCACTCGATGGCGCTCATATGTTCGGCGACAGTGACGTCTGGGTCGGAGTCATCATCTCGGCGCCGGTTTCCGTGATCGCCAGGATGTCCTCGAGACGAATCCCGAATTTTCCATACTGGTAGATCCCGGGCTCGTCGCTGAAGGTCATTCCCGGCTGCATCACGATCTGGCTGCCGCGCACGAGGTACGGCCACTCGTGACCTTCGAGTCCGATGCCGTGGCCGAGTCGGTGAGTGAACGTCCGGTAGTCGGGACCGTAGCCCGCATCGGTGATGACTTTCCGCGCGACTGCATCGACGTCGCCGCATTTTTTTCCTGGCGCGGCGAATTCAATTGCGCGACGCTGTGCCTCGTGCACGATGTCGAAAACTCGTTGGACTTCCGGGCTGACTGAACCGAAGACGACGGTGCGTGTCATGTCCGACTGGTAGCCGTGAACGCTCAAGCCACCATCGACCAGCACCACCTGATTCTCCTCGAGGGTGCGCGGCTTTGGCAGTCCGTGCGGGTACGCGGATGACTCGCCGAACAGCGCGAACACGCCACCCTGAAACCCAAGCTTCGTCATTTCAGTCGCGAAGTTGCGTACCAGCTCGGCTTGGGTCATTCCGACTCTCATCGTCTTGAACCCGGCGCGATACGCCTGCAGCGTGATCTGATTCGCGAACCGCATGATCTCGATCTCGTGGGCCGACTTTATACCTCGACATGCATTGGTAATTGCTTCGGCCGTCGCCATCTGTATTGCCGGGAGAGCGAGCGCGAGCTCGTTGAACACAAAGGTGCGCGCACTGCCATCGACGGCGAGTTTCCCGGCAGTGACGCCCCAATCCCTGAGGACGCCGGCGACGAGTGCCTCCGGACTCTGATCTTCCTGCCACACGCGAATCTCGAATCGTCCATTCACCTGATCCTCGGCCCTTTGCCTCTCGAACGCAGGCGAGATCACCACCGGTTTTCCGGTTTGCGGCAGGACGAGAGCGAAGAGCCGCTCGCTGCGTGCCCAGTCGATTCCAGCGAAGTACGTCATGTTCGCCCCCAGCTCGATCAGCATTGCCGAGTAGCCGAGCTCTTTCATGAGTCGCTGCGCTTTTTCGCGGCGCTGGGCGCGCTCGTTTTCGCTTATCGGTAGTGGCGCGTCAGGTATCAGCGTTCGAACCGTCTCGCGCGCGGGAGTGGCGCGGTTCGTGTCGAGCCTATTCGCCAGAGCGGCAGAGGGATTGAGCCCAAGTGCCACCGCGCCGCCAGCGAGCGACGCGCGTTGAACGAACTCTCTGCGTTGCATACGAACTCCCCGAAGCGATGGTTGGTCGAGAAGTATACATTAGAGAATCCGCGAGGTTGATCCTGATGATCAAACTGCTTCGCCTTTGCTTAGCGGTCCCTCTGATCGCGTTTGCGACCCCCCTCGGCGCGCAGAACACGACGCCGCCGACCGCGCCCGCCGTTTCGAAAACCGGCAAAGGGCAAATCGTGGGTGCGGTCATCGACAGTCTCAATGGCCGATATCTCTCGGGTGCGGGTGTCGTAATCGAAGGCGGAAGAGCGGCCCTCGAGACTGATTCTCTCGGAAGGTTCCAGGTCGACAGCCTCGCCCCCGGCACATATCAGGTTCGCGTATTCCACCCCCTCCTCGACACGCTGGGCATCAACCTGCTGACGCAGCGGTTTCACGTCGGCCCGGACAGCTCGAGCGTCGTGATACTTGCCGTACCATCCGCGATGACGCTCGTCCACCTCTCGTGTCGGCAGTCGGGCCCGTATGGAGAATCCGCGGTGATCGGCCACGTCAGCGATCCTGAAACTCTCACCCCCGTGGCCCGAGCCGAAGTATCAATCGCATGGACTGAGATCGATATCACGAAGGAGTTGGGTCTGCGCCGAACTCCACATCTGATGTTCGACAGCACTGACGCTTCGGGAGCTTTCAAGATCTGCGGGCTGCCCAACTCAATGGAGGCGACACTGCAGGCGCGACGCGGATCCGCGATCACCGCCGAGATTCCGATCTCGCTCGGCGACAGGCCCGTCGAGCTGCTAGCGCGAACGGTGTTGCTTTCTTCGGCCAACTCGGGGTCGAAGAGCGGAAATGCAACGGTGTCCGGCACGGTGACGCTCGAAGGCGCACGAACAAATGCGGGCACCAGAGTAGAGCTGGTGGGAACCGATATCGCCGCGATGACGAATGAGAAGGGAGAGTTCACCATGCGGAACCTCCCGTCGGGCACCAAGCTCCTGCTTGCTCGGCACCTCGGGTTTGTTGTGCAGTCTGTCGCTGTCGATCTGTCGTCGCGCGAGACGCAGCGCGTCACGATCAAGCTCCCGAAATTCCTGGAGATGATGGATCCCGTCCTCGTGACCGCGCGGAGAACGGCGGCGCTCGACAAGGTCGGCTTCAATCAGCGGAGAAAAACGGGCCTCGGTTTCTATATCGGTCCGGAGCGATTGGAGGATACGCACCCCATCTACCTCACCGATATTCTCAGACAGGTGCCCGGTCTTCGCGTGAGCTACGGCATCCATGGCGACGTGGTCACGAGCTCGCGCGGAGTCACGAATGGATGCGTGGAGTACTATCTCGACGACGCGCCGTACACGGAAATGAATCCGGGAGATGTCAATCGTTTTGTGACCGCGCGAGAAGTCGTTGCCGTCGAGGTGTATCAGGGCCCCACGACGCCGGCGCAATACGTGCGCGCCGGAGCAATCTGCACTACGGTCGTACTCTGGACACGACTTCGGATTCGCGGTTGACATTGGTACCTTGGCATCCACAGAACTGAAGCGGGGAGCTGTAAGCTTGGCAGCTGCTTAGCCGCTAGCTTTTCCGGCGGCGTAACCAGCCCGCGAAATCAGTTTCGCGCGTACTTTGAGCGCCCGTATAGAAGCTCTCAGCTAACCAGCTTGAGTCAGCTAACCGCTCCCCGCTTCAGTTCTGTGGATGCCCGATCGCGCCCCGATCTAACCCCCGGGGTCCTGCAGATGGGGCAAGGCCCCATCTTCGGCTCCTTCCCGTAAATCAGAGTCACCGGACCCAGCACCCGCGCGGTATCGGTGAGCGAGACTGTCAGCGTCATCGTCTGTCCGATGATGCGTCCGCTGAACGTGGCTGGATGTGTGATCCCGCGATCGATTGGGTACGCGTCGACGTTGTAGGTCCCGCTGGCTTGGAACCGGCCGTTGGCGTCGGGGCGGATTGGTCCGACTGCATCGCCGAGCGTGCAGCCGATGTGCACGTGTACGTCGGTGCCAGTGACGATCATCCCGGCGTTGTCGCCGCCCCACGTTCCGACGACGTCAGTGATAGGCGTCGATGTAGCGGCCGAGCACGCGAGCAGTGCGAAGATCGACGGGAGTAACGAGATCCGCGTCATGTCCGAACGCTACGGAGCCGCACCACTGAGATCAAGCCTGAATCTGCATCCGCTTGCCCCGGAGCCCAAGCGGTCCTTAGTTAACGAATATGACCCTCGCCCTGATCGCTTTCGCCGCATTCTGCGCCACCATTGCCGGCGGGCTTGTCGCGCTGCGATTCAAGGACAAGCTCCATCTCATCCTCGGCTTCAGCGCGGGTGCCGTCGTTGGCGTGGCGTTCTTCGATCTTCTCCCCGAGGCGATCGAGCTCGGACAGAAATTTCATTCCAACACCTTTTTGCTGTCCTGCGTCGCGCTAGGGTTTCTGATCTATCTCGTGCTCGACAGGCTCGCCCTCTTGCACGGCGCGCATCATGACGAGACTGCGGAACCCCCGGGCGCGCATCATAACGAAGCTGCGCCGTCGCCGACGGGATGGCGCGGCTCGCTGGGCGCCGGAAGCCTCTCGTTCCACAGTTTCCTGGATGGCGCCGCGATCGGCCTCGCATTTCACGTCTCCACTGCAGTCGGCGCCGTCGTCGCGATAGCGGTGCTGACTCACGACTTCTCCGATGGCATCAACACCATGAATCTCGTTCTGAGGAGCGGAGGCAATCGGCGCGTGGCCTTGCGCTGGCTCGTGCTCGATGCAATCGCACCGGCGGCAGGCATTGGTTCAACGTTTCTTTTTGTGGTTCCCGACCGCGCGTTTGGCGTCGTGCTCGCGTTCTTCGGCGGGTTCTTCCTTTATATCGGCGCCAGTGATCTCGTGCCGGAAAGCCACCATGCGCATCCGAAATTTCTGACCACCTTGATGACACTCCTTGGAGCCGCGGTGATTTACCTCGCGGTGACCTTCATCGGTTAGCCTTGCGGCGTCGAGATCAATGCGCTAGCTGACATCCACGGAACTGAAGCGGGGAGCTGTTAGCTTTGCAGCTTACTAGCCACAAGCTTTTCCGGTGGCGTGACGGAGTGCCAGGCTTATAGCTACTCGCCGGAGGCCGACATGCTCGACGTGATTCTCAAGCGATTCGAAGAGCCTGACGAAATTAGAGAAATGGTCAAGGGTCGCTTCGAGATCGTGCGCATTGGCGGTCTTACAATCGGCCGAGCCACTTACGAGCCGGGCTGGCGTTGGTCGGAGCACGTTGGTCCCGCACTCGGCGAAAAACGTTGCAAAGTCGCGCACGTCGGTATGGTTCTCTCGGGCACTGCAACCGCTGCGTTCGAGGATGGACGCGTTATCCCTCTGCGCGCGGGCGAGCTCTTTTACATTCCGCCGGAACCACACGACAGCTGGGTGCTCGGCGACGAGCCTTACGTCTCACTCCACTTCATGGGCGCCGAGCACTACGCGCGGTAGTGCCGGCGCCGAATCTTCGACGCTTTAGCACGGAGCGAGGCGCCCCCGCCCCGGGCTAGCAGTCGCAGTTACGACTTTTTCGCTGCCGTGGCGAGCCTGGTTCTCCTTCTCGCATTCACGCTCGGGAAATCCGACAGCGCCAATGCGTAATTGTTGTTGACCTTCGCGTACCACGCATTCGCCTCGGCGGTGTGACCGAGTGCTGCATGCGCCTCGGCGATTCGATTCATTATCACGATGTTATTCGTATCCGCTGCCATCAGGATCTTGAGCGCATCTGCCGGCCGTCCCTGCTGTGTGGCGAGGTTGGCCTCCGCCGCCGCGACCAGCGTTCGCGTAACGTTGGCGTTGCCGGTCGTCTTCTGCTTCACCGTTGCCAGCTCCTGATTGGCGGGCGCCCAGTGCTTCAGCAGTGCGTGCGCCATCGTCGCGAAATAATTCACCTGCCATGGCTCCGGAGATGTAATTGCCTTCGCATCAGCGATTGCTTTGTGCGCACCGGCGACGTTGCCGGCATTGGCATATACGGTAGCCTTCTGCGCGGTCGCAATCGCCGCAGTCTCCAGATCATTTTGCGCCCTCGCTTCCGTGGCGATGGCGTCGAGCTGCTTTGTCAGCGCATCAACCTGATTGCCCTGCAACGCATACGTTCCGGCAATCTCTGTCATGAAGAACAGCTTCTCCTGCGGAGTCCAGGCTTGTGTGATCGCCTGGTTTAGATACGTGCGCGCCTGATCGTAGTGCCCCTGCAAAGCTTCGACTTCAGCCATTCCAGAAAATGAGGCGGGGA
>DASWCI010000375.1:0-1594 GCA_036390195.1 Gemmatimonadaceae bacterium | reverse complement strand
CTCAAGTCACTGGAGAAGCGCGGACTCGTTGTCATCGAGGAAGAGGATGTGGAGCGCGATCCTTTCTCGGCGCGCGGTGGAATTTCGTCTACGCGCCTTGAGCCGACGCCGGCGCAGCAGCACGCGATCGACAGCATGGCCAGCGCGCAGAAAGGAGATGTTTTCCTGCTCCACGGCATCACGGGTAGCGGCAAGACGCTGGTCTACATCGAGCTGCTGCGTCGAATCGTCGACGAGCGTGGCCAAACGGCGATCGTACTGGTTCCGGAAATCGCGCTCACTCCGCAGACGGTCGACCGATTCCGCGCTGCGTTTGGCGACAAGATCGCTGTTTTGCACTCGGCGCTCAGCGAAGGCGAACGTTATGACGCCTGGCTCGCCCTGAAGCGCGGCGAAAAGCGTATCGTCGTCGGCGCGCGATCTGCCATCTTCGCGCCACTCGAGAACCTCGGCGCGATCATCGTCGACGAAGAGCACGAGTCCAGCTACAAGCAGGGCGAAACTCCGCGCTATCACGCGCGCGAAGTAGCAATCATGCGGGCGAAAAACGAGGGAGCGATCACCGTGCTCGGAAGCGCGACGCCTTCGCTGGAGAGTTGGGCGAACGCGTCATCCGGCAAGTACACTCTGCTGACGTTGCCGGAGCGGGTTGGCGGCGGGCGACTGCCAGCCGTCGAAGTGATAGACCTGCGGCGAGCCGCTGTCGACTACAACGCCATGGCCCAGGGCGGAGTCGATTATGGCAACGTGATCCGTGAGCCGCTCCACGATGCGATTGTCGAAACGATGAACCGCGGCGAACAGAGCATTCTTCTCCTGAACCGCCGCGGGTATTCCTCGTTCATCCAGTGTATTGACTGCGGTGCTGTCGCTACCTGCCCGCACTGCAGCATTACGCTCACGCACCATCGGAATCCGGAGCGGCTGATTTGTCATTACTGTCTCCATAAGGAGGACCCCAGGCCCGACTGTCCACGCTGCGGAGGCCGGAATCTCAAGCAGCGTGGGCTCGGTACACAACAGGTGGAGCGGTTGCTATGCGAGAGGTTTCCTGCAGCTCGCATTGCGCGGATGGATGTTGATACGACCAGCGGGAAATGGGCGCACACCAGGATCCTCGACCGCGTCGCCGCCGGAGATATCGATATCCTGCTCGGAACGCAGATGATCGCCAAAGGACTCGATTTCCCGAACGTCACGCTCGTTGGAGTCGTCGATGCTGATGTCGGCATCAATCTGCCGGATTTTAGGGCGTCCGAACGCTGTCATCAGCTTCTGAGTCAGGTGTCTGGCAGAGCGGGCCGCAGTGCCAAAGGTGGTCGCGTTCTCATTCAAACGCGGCTGCCGAGCCATCACGCCGTGCGCTATGCTGTCGCGCATGATTATGTCTCGTTCGTGCGCGACGAGATGGTCGGCCGCGTCGATCCGCCGTATCCGCCCAACGTGCGTCTCGTGAACATCGTTTTCAGCGGACTAGTGGAGGATTCCACGGCAAAACTCGCCATTCACGGTGGGGAATGGCTGCGCGAGCTGATCGCGACTCGCGCCGGCGACGAAGTGACGGTGGTCGGGCCGGCGCCGTGTCCAATCGAGC
>DASWCI010000374.1:0-4496 GCA_036390195.1 Gemmatimonadaceae bacterium | reverse complement strand
TCCAGCATCAGCAGGGGTCGACTTCGCTGCTGCAGCGTCGTCTGAAAGTTGGTTACGGCCGCGCGGCGCGAATCATCGACCAGTTGCACATGGCCGGCATTCTCGGACCGCCGGACGGGAGTAAGCCCCGCGACGTTCTCGCCGGGCTCGATGACCTTGACCGAATTGCGGGACCGAGGGCGTAACCTCGAGGGTTCCCAGCGGACGGGACTGGCACCGCTTTTCTTCGGTAGGTATTCGCTTGTCTTAGTCCAAATCTGGACATATTGTCTAATACTGTCTAGATCAGGACTTCCAGCAAATGCGAGCGGGTATAGCACTAAAGCCGCCACGAGCAGCCGAAATTAGCGACGCCGCGCAGGCGGGGGCTGGACTGCGCACCTTCGCGCGGATCGTCGACGAATGGAAGCTCCAATCGTCCGATGCGATGGCGCTGCTCGGGGTCGATTCGCGCTCGACCTTCTATGAGCTGCTCAAGCGCGCGCGCGAAAACAAGGAAGTGCGCGGATTGAGCAAAGACCAGCTCGACAGACTCTCGTATGTGTTGGCAATCTATGCGGGTGTGAGAGTTCTCTTTCCCCACAGCAAAGAAAGCCGCGATGGCTGGGTCTCACGCCCTAACACCGCGTCGCTGTTCGGTGACCGACCGCCGCTTGACGTGATGCGCTCCAGCATGGTCGGTCTCTATCACACCTTCGCCCACCTCGCCACAGCGCGGGGCTGGTAACCCGGTCTGGCGAAGTTGTCCGAGGTCTGGCCGCGCCTCGTCCCGAAGCGGCTGGCGTGGAAGCGGTCGGTCAAGCTGGTTGCCAGCATTTTTCCGCCGATCAACGTGTTCGAGGATGTCGCTGACGCCCATGATCTCGACGCGCTTATTGCGCTGCGTGCGCGCACGGATCCGCTCCTGAGCGAGAGAATCGCGGCTGCGCTAGCTCTCCCGCCGAAGGAGCGTGTGTACGGACCAGGGGCGGGCTACGTCATGGCGCCGTTCACGTACCCCTCACCGGAGGGAACGCGGTTCGGTCCGCCGGCCTTGACGTCCGCGTCATTCGGCGTCTACTACGCAGCGAGGGACGAGGCGACATCGATTGCCGAAGCGAAGCATCATCGCGTCGCGTTTCTCGGGGCGACGAAGGCGCCCGCGCAGGATCTGGATCTCGAGGTGCTCAACGCCGCTATCACTGGCGCGCGTTTCTACGATCTCCGCGGGCGACAGCGGGAATTCAAAGAGGTCTATTCTCCGACCGATTACACCCAATCCCAAAGACTCGGAGCCGAGCTGCGAGAGCAGGGCGCGGACGGAATCGCGTATGACAGCGTTCGGCGCGAGGGCGGAGAGTGCGTCGCGGTCTTTCGACCTCGCTGTGTCGGGCCGTGTCGGCCGGTCAAGCAACTGATATTCCGCTGGAACGGGCAGGCGATCACCGCGGTGATCGAGGCGCACCGACTCGAGTAGGGCAACTTCAGTTCGTTTTGATTCCGGAAGGAATTGCTTGGCCGCGCACCGAGTCGATGCTCCGCCTGTCAGCAACTGTCCCTAGGTTTGCGCCCATGACGCAAGCACGCCAATCGATGGGCAAGCGCGGCGAGAGCGTCGCCGCGCGCTGGCTCGTGGTGCACGGCTGGAGCATCGCGGAGCGTCGATTTCGCAACGGCCATCGGGATATCGATCTCATCGCCACCCGTGACGAACGCGACACTGGGAGAACAGTTGCTTTTGTCGAAGTGAAAACCCGCGCGTCGGACGATTTCGGTGGACCGGTGAGCGCGGTCAACTGGCGAAAGCAGCGCGAGCTCAGCCGATCGGCCAAGGTTTGGATCTCCCGCTTCGAGAAGCCGGGCGACACCTTCCGGTTCGACGTGATCGGGGTCATTCTTGAAGCGGAGAAGGTGCGCGTTCAGCACATCGAAAATGCCTTTCTTCTGCCAGGGAAAACTTGATTTGGCGGGGGAAGTTTCGTAGTTTGTTCGGGTGGGAAAACCGGTGGCAAACTGCCCCGTTCCTGCTAGGCCAGGTCTAAACGTCTAACGACAGGGTGAATGCGATGGCTGTTTCGACGGTTAACGAAGACAAGAAGAAGGCGCTGAACCTGGCGATTGCCCAGATCGAGAAAAACCATGGCAAGGGCGCCATCATGAAGATGGGCTCGAGCGATTCGCGGGTCCGCGTCGATGCGATTTCGACCGGCGCGATCAACCTCGATGCCGCGATCGGCGTCGGCGGAATCCCACGCGGTCGCGTGACAGAGATTTACGGCCCGGAGTCGAGCGGCAAGACCACTCTCTGTCTCCACGTCGTCGCCAATGCTCAGCGCGCGGGCGGAGTTGCCGCTTACATCGACGCCGAGCACGCGCTCGACACCGACTATGCCGTCAAGCTTGGCGTCGACGTGGAGAGCCTCCTCGTGTCGCAGCCGGACACCGGTGAGCAGGCAATGGAGATCTGCGAGATCCTCGTTCGTTCGGGCGCCGTCGACGTTGTCGTGATCGACTCAGTCGCCGCGCTCGTTCCCAAGGCCGAGATCGAGGGCGACATGGGCGAGTCCCACATGGGTCTCCAGGCGCGCCTCATGAGCCAGGCGCTGCGCAAACTCACCGGGGCGATCGCCCGCTCGAAGACCTCCGTGATCTTCATCAATCAGCTCCGGGAGAAAATCGGCGTCATGTTCGGCAATCCCGAGACGACGACCGGCGGCAAGGCGCTCAAGTTCTATGCGTCGGTGCGTCTCGACATTCGTCGCATCGCTCCCGTCAAGGAGAAGGAAGACGTAATCGGCTCGCACGTGCGCGTGAAAGTCGTGAAGAACAAAGTCGCGCCGCCGTTCAAGCAGGCCGAGTTCGACATCATGTACGCAGAGGGCATCAGCCACGCGTCGCTGGTGCTGGACATCGCGTCGGAGTCGGGGATCATCGACAAATCCGGTGCCTGGTACAGCTACGGCGCTCAGCGCATCGGTCAGGGTCGTGAGAATGCTAAGATGTACCTCAAGGACAACCCGGCGCTGCTGGCCGAGGTCGAAGAGAAGGTGAAGACAGTCCTCGGGATCAAGCCGCCGGCCGCCGGCGAGACAGAGGTTGAGCTCGCTGACTGACTTCGGCACCAGAGTAGTGAGTAACACGAACAGCCTGCCTATCGTTTAGCAGGCTGTTTTCTTTTCGGGGGCTGTTCATGCCTCAACCGACAGCGTACAACTACGCCCTGAATCTTCTTGCGGCGCGTCCCTATTCTACCCGCGCGCTGCATAGAAAGCTTGTGCAGAAGGAATATTCCGCGCACGAAGTCAAAGAAGCGGTCGACCGGCTCTTGGAAAACGGACTTCTAAACGATGCGAGGTACGCTGAGCAATACGCGAGATCGAAGATCCTGAGCACGGGCGCTTCGAAGCGCAGGCTTCAACAGGATCTCTATCGCAAAGGCATCAAAGGCGACGTTGCGACTGAAGCAATTGCCAGCGTAATGGATCAGGAGGAGGTCGACCCTGTCGCCGTCATCGAGCGGGTCGCGAAAAAGAAGCTCGCGCAGCTGGGCGATTTGGAGCCCGTCGTTCTGCGGCGGCGCCTCTTCGCTTTTCTCGCCCGGCGAGGCTACGATTTGGACGAAATCAAGTCCGTCGTCTCGCGCTTAATCTAGGTGTCGTTTCGGCCCCTCCGACCTCCTAGCGTCCCCTGATCTTCGTCCTGACTCACGCTGTCATCAGCTTCTCGATGGACTTGTCTGAAAAAATCAACGAGGTCCAACCGAAGAGCGGGCAAAACAGCTAGCGGCTTCCACTCGATGAATTCACTGAGAACCTCTGCGCGAGCGTCGCCCGGACGCCATCGGTCCACCAGGCGTGCGTCGGCATCAATTATCCAGTATTCCGGGACATTGAATCGCTGATAGAGTAGGCGCTTTGTCACCCGATCCGCTCGGGCGGTTGATGGCGATACCACTTCCACGACAAGCATCATTGAGCCTGCATCTTCCAGCGTTGGTGGCTCTTTCCCGTCGACCAGAGGAAGCACGAATAAATCGGGCTGCACAACATTCTTGTCGTCAAACGCCACGTCCGCGGGCGCAAATACGCCAAACAACGAGCGCGAACGGGCAAGATACGGGTCGAGGAGAACCACGAGCTTCCACAGAACGCCCTGGTGATTCCAGATCGGCGCCGGGCTCACGAGCAACTCTCCGTCGATGATCTCGTAGCGACTCCCGTCGTCCGGAAGCGTCTGGAGCATCTCGTAGGTCCATTCTTTCGTCGCTGCGGCCATACCCATACGCTAAACTCCTCGGCGATCGGTGAGCAAGAGGGCATCCCGCCACGCTAACGCTGCTCGTTTCCGGTTTGGCATCCTACACACGCGACCGCCGTTGAAAGTTCGCGTGATCGTTGCCGGTCCGTCGGAGGAGATCCTCTCCGTCGGCAGCACTTCGCTCGGGCGGAGCCCCCTAACAGCGCTCCCTCGCTCTGCTCGGTCGCGGGTCTCCTTGTCGCGAAGTGGGTGCCTCCTAC
>DASWCI010000373.1:0-10862 GCA_036390195.1 Gemmatimonadaceae bacterium | reverse complement strand
CGCTCGGCTTTCCCGTGTCCAAGCTTGCCGCGCGACGTGGTGCGCACGGGCAAAGAGCGCGCGCAGTTACAGACCTCGACTGGGAGGCGCGGGGTGTCCTCGTAGGCGGCGCCTCGCGTAGCAAGAGACTCGCGCCGGTTGTCGTTACGACAAGTCTCTACGCGTTCACGCGCGAGGCTCGATGCGTGTAAGCGAGTTAGCCGCCGAAGAGGATACCCCGCGCCGACCCCGCGCGAAGGTCTAGGAAGAAGCGCGCGCCACGATGGCAGATCAGCGACGGAGGGAGAGAGCGCTACCGCGACCCTCGCCCGAGATGCGCATGAGGATACCGACGGCAAGCCAGCTCGCGAGCATGAAGGAGCCGCCGTACGAAAAGAACGGCAACGGGATTCCGGTGATCGGCATGAGGTTCAGCGTCATGCCAACGTTCACGAGCACGTGCACGAACCAGCCCGACATCAATCCGAACGCGACCAGACTACTGTAGGAATCGTTTGCGCGCTCAGCCACCTGCGTGATGCGGAGAAACAGCCAGAGAAAGAGCGCCAGCACGATTGTCACGCCGAGAAAGCCGAGCTCCTCCCCAACGACCGAGAAGATGAAGTCCGTGTGCTGCTCGGGGAGAAACGCCAAACGCTTTTGCGTCCCCTGCGTGAAGCCCTTGCCGAAAAATCCACCGGAACCGATCGCGACCTTTGACTGAATGACGTGGTAACCCGATGCCCGCGGATCGGCCGATGGATCGATGAACACCTTCAGGCGGTTTTGCTGGTACGGCGCCAGCTTTTCCCACATCATCGGTGCGACGACGCCGGTGGCGACGTTCAACACCATCAGCACGATTCCCTCGATCAGGTACGGCCGGTACCACAGGACGAGAGCGAGGAGGATAAAAAACCACGCCCCCCATAAACCAACGCTGAAAGACAGAATGAGGCTGATCGCTGGACTGGCGATGAGAATGAGAAGCGGCCATGCCACGCCGGCCCAGTACAGCATCGCAAAGAAAATCCCGATGAACACAATGCCGGTGCCCAGGTCGGGTTGCAGCATGATGATCAGCCATGGAGTTATCACCACCAACGCCGGCTTCCAGAGATCGAGAAGCGACTTCGGACCTTCTCGCTGGCTGGCAAGCACCTTCGCCAGCATGAGCACCACCGTCACCTTGGCAATCTCGGACGGCTGACCAATGCGATGACTTCCGATGGCGAGCCAGCTCTTGGTGCTCGCTGCCGTCCCCGCTCCTTTCCCGATCACGAGCGTGAGAGCTAATAGAAAAATCGAGAACAGATAAAGCGGCGTGGTCATCCACTCGATGAAGCGGACCGACGAGTGGCCAACGGCGTAAGCGAAGCCCAGCCCAATCAGCAGCCAGAGCATTTGAGACTTGTACGCAGTCGCGACCGCGGTCGGGGTGTCTGTTTGCCCGGCGGAATACACCATCGCAATGCCGAATACCGAGAGAATCCCGGCGGCGGCGAGCAGGCGATAGTCAGCAACAATCGGCCGATTCATCAGCCCTCGTCCATCGTCGCCGAGATGGGGACCCATTTCAGGTAATGCGAGATGATCGCCGACGCAATGTGCGCGGCTCGCGAACCGTGCTTTCCGAACTCGAGCAGCACTGCGACAACGATCCGCGGATGGTCAGCAGGCGCAAATCCCAGGAACCAGCCGTGATCCTCTCCGCCCGGATTCTGCGCGGTGCCTGTCTTTCCGGCGAGGGTGATACCTTGAATTGCGGATGCCGCAGCTGTTCCGCCAACTTCGACGACTGCCTTCAATCCCTCCAGCAGCACAGAGTCCTGTGTGGAGCTCAGTCGGAATATTTGCTTACGCTGCGGAACCAGGTGCGCGATTTCCGGGCGCGGTGCTATCCCCCGCATGGCGAGGGCGCTGTAGAACTTCGCCATATTCACCACGGTCTGGGAGTTCGCGCCCTGGCCGATTGCGAGGTTCAGCGTCTCGGCATTGCTCCAGTTTCGGCCATATCGCTTGTTGTAGTAGTCGATCGCGTACGGCCAAAACGGTTGATTCTCCTCCGGCAGGTCGATGCCCGATTTATCGCGCATCGTCAGATTGATTCCGCCGGCGATCATCCGCGACAGTCCGACCTTCAGACCTAGCTGATAGAAGTAAACGTCGCAGGAATGCTTGATCGCCTGCTCGAGATCAAGCGAGCCGTGTCCCTTCTTTTCCCAGCAGCGGAAGTATCTTGTCCCGTACTGATAACCTCCGCTGCAAGGCACCGGCATGTGCTCCTTCAGCCCAACCAATCCGTCCTGTAGAGCGATAACCGACGTCGCGAGCTTGAACGTCGAGCCGGGGGGATAACGTCCCTGAATCGCTTTGTTGACGAGCGGACGCCGTTTGTCGTCGAGCAATTGCTTGTAGTAATCAACCGGAATTCCGCCAGTGAACTTGTTGGGATCCCAGCTGGGCGCAGAGTAAAGGGCCAGGACTTCTCCACTGGTCGGATCGATCGCGACGGCACCGCCCTGCAGCGAGTCGGCGAAAATGCCAACCGTGAATTTCTGAAGATCCAGATCGATGTTGGTGTAGAGCGGCGGGGCACCTTCCGCGCTCAGATCGGGTCTCGGTCCTTCGCCTCGCACCGGGCGACCGCGGGCGTCGACCTCGTCAAAACGAACGCCTTCCTTGCCGTGAAGGATTGATTCGTACTGCTTCTCGAGCCCGCCCTTCCCGATCTGCTGCCCCGGTTTATAGGCAGCGTATTTCGGATCGTTCAGCTCCGACTCGGAAATCTCCCCTGTGTATCCGACGAACGACGCGACCATGGGTCCGTCGGGATAGTATCGCTTGGGAACGGACTGGATGATCAACCTGGGGAAATCGAGGCGATGTTCTTCGAGAACCGACACGATGTCGATCGAAGCGTCGGGCAGAATTACTGTCGGTCGCGTCGGGGCGCGACGGTATCGTCTGATGGCGAGGTTCATGTCGTTCTGGGTCAGCTGCAGCGTCGGCGCAAGTTGCGCGAGAGCGCTCCGGAGGCTGTCGACGTTCGGCGACGTGATCGAGACTGAATAGGCTGGGAGGTTCTCCGCTATGACCTCGCCGTGCCGGTCGTAAATGATTCCGCGCGGCGCAGGAAGAGGGATGGGGCGCAGCCGGTTTTCTTGCGACTGCATCACGTATTGTTTGTTCTGGATGACCTGCGTCTTGAAGAACGCTCCGATCAGCACCAGGAATCCGACGGTGAGCGCCAACGAGCTCATTCGCGCTCTGCGGGCGACGTCGTTCGGATGAAAGCTCATGCGGGAGCAGGCTCCAATAATGGGCGCATTATGAACAGTAACAGGACGCCCACAGCGGCGGTAACGGCCGCTGAGAGTGGCGACCAGAGGAGAAGCTGCTGAAGCAGCTCCACTCCGTGCACGCGCTGTTCACCAACGAAATAGAGAATGTCGAACACCCACTTCCCCAGAAAAAAGAAGAAGGCGTTGAGGACGAGATTGTCGGCAAAAAAGACGGCCTTTAGGTAAGAAGCGCCGAAGCCGACGATCGTCATCGCGATCGCACCCGCTCCCAACGCATCGGGCGCCAGAGAGTCTGATACCAGGCCAAGCACGAACCCGATCACTGCTGCGGTCGCCGGGCGGACGCGCACCGAAGCAAGGAGGAGCGCCAGAACCAGGAAGTCCATCGGCGCACGCCATCCAAGCAGTGGGCGAAGCGTATAGTGAAGAACGACGAAAATGAGGAAGCTGATTATGGCGCGAATCGCTGCGCCCACGTTCATCGAGTAACCCCCGGTCGGTAAGGAATCGTGTCCCTTCTGACGGAATCACGGCGGATGGTGTCGCGACGGATCGTATCGCGAAGCGTGTCGCGCCGGATGCGACCCGTAGTGTCCACGGGTGCTGGCCTGTGCACCGGCGTCGGCCTCGGCGTAACCGCGCGCTGTGCATTGGCAGTATCGGTCGCGCCGAGCGGCGCTGCCCCGTTCGCGCGGGCCATGCTGTCGATGACTGCGCGGCGAGCTGCCGCTTCGGCGAGCGCTGCAGCTTTGGCCGCTGAATCGCCGGAAACAACGATGCGTTGCGTCGCCTGATCCACCTGCGCGACGTTCTGCCAAACGCCGTCAAATCCCTTTGCAAGCCGATCGCGGCGAAGGATCATGACCGAGTAAACATCGGCTGGATTCACGGCCGGACGCAGCAAGTAAGTGCGCGCCCACCCTTCACTCGTCTTGATCTCCTGCAGCACGGTACCGATTGGAATTCCACGAGGCCAGACGCCGCCCCAGCCGGAGCTGACGATGAGCGAGCCGGGCTTTAGGGTCGCCCTGAAAGGAACGCCACGCAGTTCGATCAGATAACCACCCGTCGCGCCGGTGAGATGCGCCTGCGCAATTCCAAATGCGGTTCCGTCAGGAGACATAGCACTGACGCGGAAGTCGGGATGCGTCCACAGCATCGCGTGACTCATCGTTGGATCAACCTGATCGACCACTCCGACAAGCCCTTCAGGCGCGATTACCGGGCTGAGTCTGCTGACCCCGGCGCGCGAACCGGCACTGAGAATAACCGTCGTCTCATCCCTGACGCCCCGACCGTGCAGTGCTTCGGTGGGGACGAAGCCCCATCGCAGTCGTGAGCCCAGGCCGATCAGTTTCCGGAGGCGATCGTTTTCGCTCTCGAGCGAACCCGCCTTCATCGAGTTCAGCGATAGACTGTCGATGCTCGCTTGCTTGGCGTCGGCCTGCAACAGGGACTGACGACCGCGCTCGGCTCTTTCCTGCAACATCACGAGCGGCGCAAGAAAGGTCCGCCGTATGCCCGTAGCGACGGGATCACGCATTGTATTCGGAAGTGCACGCGCCGCGAGTGCGAGAACGATACAACTCGACAGTATGATCAGGTCGAACCGGGTGTTGCTGCGGAGCGTGCGGTGCAAGTGTTACCTCAGGTGGCTAAGACAGACCAGTACTTAGCCTCATCATCAAGTATACGGCCACAACCCCGCACCACACAGGTCAGAGGATCCTCGTCGACGTGGATCGGCAGACCAGTTTCCTGCGACAGCAGGACATCGAGGCCGCGAATGAGAGCGCCTCCGCCGGTCATGACCATGCCGCGATCGACGATGTCGGCGGCGAGCTCGGGCGGAGTGATCTCCAGCGCGCGCCGCACCGCGTCGACGATCTGTTGAATCGGCTCCTGAACCGCGTCACGGATCTCCGACGAATGCACACGCACCGTCTTAGGGATTCCTGATACAAGATCCCTGCCTTTGACGTCCATCTCCCTCTCCTCCCCAACCGGAGCGGCCGACCCGATCTGGATCTTCACCTGTTCGGCTGTCGATTCACCGACGAGCAGGTTGTAGTTCTTGCGCATGAACTGGACAATCGCCATGTCCAGCTCGTCGCCGCCGGTGCGGATCGAAGTGTCGCTCACGATTCCTGACAGCGCGATGACGGCGATCTCGGTGGTGCCTCCACCGATGTCGATTATCATGTTGCCAGTCGGAGTCTCGACAGGAAGTCCGACGCCGATCGCGGCAGCCATCGGCTCAGCGACCATGAAGACTTCCTTGGCGCCGGCGCCAAGTGCCGAGTCACGCACGGCACGCTTCTCGACCTCGGTGATGCCGGAGGGAACGCACACGATCACACGCGGCTTCACCTTGAAGACGTGGTTCTCGATGATCAACGCGAGGAAGTAGCGCAGCATCTTCTCGGTCACATCGAAGTCGGCGATGACACCGTCCTTCATCGGTCGTACGGCGATTATCCCTTCGGGGGTGCGGCCGAGCATGCGCTTCGCCTCGAGGCCGACGCCTTTGATCTTTTTCGTCTCGCGATCAAGCGCAACAACCGAAGGCTCGTTCAGCACGATCCCTTCACCCTTCACGTATATCAGCGTATTCGCGGTGCCGAGGTCGACGGCGATCGCATTCGCCGGGAAAAGAGAACCCGGCTTGAAGAATGGCCAGCGCATTAGTTCAAGTATGAATCGGGTGGAGTATACGGCAAGGCAAATGCCTCAGCGACAGCGGGATATGTCACCTTTCCGTCTACGATGTTGAGTCCCTTCTTGAGTGCGTGGTTTTCCTTGAGCGCTTGCTTCCATCCTTTGTTCGCGAGCTGCATCGCATAAGGGAAAGTCGCGTTGGTGAGTGCGAGCGTTGAAGTGCGTGGTACTCCGCCGGGCATGTTTGCAACTCCGTAGTGAATGATTCCATCCACGACGTATGTTGGGTTCTCGTGTGTTGTGGCTTTGATCGTCTCGACGCAGCCGCCCTGATCGATCGCGACGTCGACGATGACTGCACCAGACTGCATCAGCTTCAGATCCTCGCGACGAATGAGTCGTGGCGCGACGGCTCCCGGAATGAGAACCGCGCCGACGACCAGATCCGCGGTGGAGATCTGCTCCAGGATGTTATGACGATTGGAGTAGATGAGTGTGACGTTGGCCGGCATCACATCGGAGAGGTAGCGGAGCCGCTCGAGCGAGAGATCCAGCACCGTAACCTTCGCACCTAAGCCTGCCGCCATCTTCGCCGCATTGATGCCAACGATGCCGCCCCCAAGGATTACGACCTTGGCCGGAGCCACGCCGGGAACCCCGCCGAGGAGAACTCCGCGCCCTCCGTAAAGCTTCTCGAGATATTTGGCGCCCTCCTGCACCGCCATGCGTCCGGCTACTTCCGACATTGGCGTCAGAAGAGGCAATTCCCTTGAGGGTAATTCAACCGTCTCGTAGGCGACGCATACAGCGCCACTCTTGATATGGGCGAGCGTCAGCTCCTTGTCGGCGGCGAAGTGAAAATAGGTGAAGATCACTTGGCCCTTCTTCATTCGGGGCCACTCGGGCTTGATTGGCTCCTTCACCTTCATGATCATGTCGGCTTCGCGCCAAACTGTGTCGGCGTCGGCGCCGATCTTCGCGCCAACGGACGAATAGGCCAAGTCAGGAAAACCGCTTCCTTCGCCGGCTCCCTTCTCCATCATGACGTTGTGCCCTGCAGTAACCAACGCTTCCGCACCGGCCGGAACGAGCGCGACACGATTCTCGTTGGTCTTTATCTCTTTCGGTACGCCGATCTTCACTTAGAAATCAGAGGTTGAGAGTTGATGCAACGCGACATCGCTGTCACGCTCACGACGCGGCCTTAGGACCCAAGCTCACCAGCGTTTGCCGTCCGGGTGCGTAGTACGTTTTGCAGATTGCTGCGACTGTCTCCGTGTCAATCGCGTCGACCAGCGCCAGCACTTCGTCGAGCGTTCTGTACGGCTCTCCGTAGAGCTCGACTCCCGCCGCCCGATACATTCGTGAAGTCGGGCTTTCCAGCGACAGTGTAATCTGACCTTTCAGCTGGCTTTTGCCAGCGGTCATATCTTCTTCGCTCAATCCATTCGATGCGAGCTTTTCCATCTCGTCGTTGATCACGTCGACGGCGGCGCGAGCCGTTTCGGGGGTCGTACCGACATACACTCCGTGCATCCCCGCGTCTTCATGGAAGGATTGAAACGAGTAAACCGAGTAAGCGAGACCGAGCTCTTCACGTACTCGCTGAAACAGACGCGAGCTCATGCCGCCGCCGAACAGCATTCCGATCATACTCATCGCATAACGGCGCGGATCATTGTGCGCGAACGCCATTGTTCCGATCACGATGTGGGTCTGAGCTGTGTCGCGCTCGAAATGCATGGCGCCGGGAGGTTGCACAATTGGAGCCGGAGAGGTGAGAGCGGGCAATCCGCCCCGGGGAATTTCAGCCCATCCGGTGGATTCGAAGGTATCGAGCAGCGCGTCGTGCTCCACGTTCCCGGCTGCGGCCACGACGATTTGTTCGGGATGGTAGGCGCGCGAGTGAAGCGCGCGCAGATCGTTTTGCTCGAGCGCGCCAACTGTCTCGCGCGTGCCGAGAATGGAGTAGCCGTAGGGGTGAGCGCCCCACAGCTGAGCGTTGTGGAGCTCAAAGACAAGATCATCGGGCGTGTCGTCAACGGTGCTGATTTCCTCGAGGACAACCTTTCGCTCGAGCGTGAGGTCTGACGCCCGAAGCACTGGACGAAAAACCAGATCGGCGAGGACCTCAGCAGCCTGCGGGAGATGCTCGTCGAGAACTTTTGCCTGATAAGATGTGTGCTCGCGGGCGGTGTAGGCGTCCAGAGATCCTCCGAGCACTTCAAGAGCGAGCGCGAGCTCCTTGGCGCTCCGCGTCGGAGTGCCCTTGAACACCATGTGCTCGAGCATATGCGACACGCCCATCTTTTCGGGGCTTTCGTGGAGGGAAGCGGCGCGGACCCACGACCCCAAAGCGACCGACCGTACTCCCGGCATGTGTTCCGAGAGTACGGTCAATCCGTTCGGAAGAACGGTGCGGCGCAGCTCAGACTCGGCGGCCTGCGCGGCGAGGGTCACTCGCGCGAACGTCCTCCATCTCTACCACCGCGAGATCCGCCGCGGCGTCCGCGCGGTCTGTCACCACGATCTGATGAGCCACGAGCGGGTCTCTCACTTTCGCCTTCTTCGCCTTCTGTCTGAGCTCCGACTGCGGCCAGCGCTGCACCTTCAGTTCCGCCCCCGCCGCCCGCGCCCCCCTCACCGCCAGACGAGGTCTCCGGCTTGGGCGTGAGCGCCTTCATCGAAAGACGCAGGCGTCCGCGCTCGTCACGGTCGAGAAGCTTGACCCTCACGCGGTCTCCCTTCTTCACGACGTCTTCCGTCTTTTCAGTACGGCCGTGCTTGAGCTCGGAGATGTGCACCAGGCCTTCGGTTCCCGGCATGATCTCGACGAAGGCGCCGAACGCGGTCGTGCTCTTGACCGTTCCTTCGTAGGTCTCGCCAATCACTGGCTCCGCAGTGAGCGCCTGAACCATCTGACGCGCTCTTTCCATCGCTTCGCCACCAACAGCGGCAATCGTCACGAGGCCTGTATCGTCGACGGTGATTTCTGCGCCGGTCTCTTCCTGGATGCCGCGTATCGTCTTGCCCTTCGGACCAATGAGATCACCGATCTTCTCGGGGTTGATTGTCATTGTCACAATGCGCGGAGCGTACGGCGACAGATCGGCACGCGGCTCGGGGAGTGCCTTCGACATCTCTCCAAGAATGTGAAGTCTGCCTTCGCGCGCCTGCGCCAGCGCTTCCTTGACGATCTGGAAATCGAGTCCCTCGATCTTGATGTCCATCTGGATCGAAGTGATGCCGTGCTCGGTGCCGGCGACCTTGAAATCCATGTCGCCGAGGTGATCCTCGGTACCCAGGATGTCGGTGAGAATGGCGTACTTGCTGCCGTCCTTGATCAACCCCATCGCCACACCGGCAACGGCGGCACGGAGCGGGACGCCCGCATCGTACAGCGCGAGTGATCCACCGGAAACCGAAGCCATCGACGACGAGCCGTTAGACTCGAGGATGTCGGAGACGATGCGAATGGTGTACGGGAAATCCTCAAACGCCGGCAACACACCCTGCAGCGCGCGCTCGGCGAGATTCCCATGTCCGATCTCGCGACGGCTGGTGCCGCGCATCGGCCGGACTTCACCAGTCGAGAACGGCGGGAAGTTGTAGTGCAGCATGAACGACTTTGTCGTCTCGCCCGCTTCATCGATGCTATCGAGGCGCTGCACATCGTTGGCAGTGCCGAGCGTGACGGCGACGAGCGCCTGCGTCTGACCACGCGTAAAGAGTGCGGATCCATGCGCGCGCGGAAGGACCTGCGTGTCGATCGTGATCGGCCGCACTTCCTTGGAGCCGCGGCCATCTACGCGCTTGCCAGTGTCCAGCACCTGTGAGCGAAGGGCGTGGTACTCGACGTCGCCAACGAGGTTGTGAATGTCTTTCGCGTTGTCGGGAAACTCGCCAAGGAGCTTGTCGATGGCTTCCTTCTTCACGATCTCGATCGCGCCAATCCGCGTGTGCTTCTCGTGATGATTGAGCGCTTCGCCGATCTTGCCTTTGGCGAGCTCTTCGACTCGCGCTTTGATCTCCGGTCCGAGTTCCCCCTTCTTCCACTCCATTTTGTCGGCGCGTCCCTGCTTGAGGAGCTCTTCCTGAATTCCGATGAGCTCCTGAACTCCGCGTTGTCCAACCGAAAGCGCCTCGATCATGTCAGCTTCCGAGACCTCGAGCGCTCCTCCTTCCACCATCATGATCGAATCTTTCGACGCGGCGAGGACGACATCCATGTCGCTGTAAGGCAGCTGCTGGAAGGTCGGATTGAGGATCCACTTCTCCTGCACCCGACCGACGCGCACGCCGGCAATCGGACCCACGAATGGAATTTTCGAGGAGTTGAGGGCGTAGGACGCGGCGACAAGCGCCATCACGTCGGCGTCGTTCTCCTGGTCGGCCGAGACGACGTAGATGAAAACCTGCACTTCGTTCTTGAAGCCTTCCGGAAAAAGCGGACGAATCGATCTGTCGATGATTCGCGCCTTGAGGATTTCCGGATCGGAAGGCCGCCCTTCTCTCTTAATGAATCCGCCCGGGATTTTGCCGGCGGCGTAGGCCTTGTCCTTGTACTCTACGAGGAGGGGGAAGAATGGGAGGGGACTTTCAGTGTCACTGACTGTGACTGCCGCGAGAACCATGGTCTCGCCGAACTGAACGACCGCGGATCCGGCCGCTTGTTTCGCCATGCGTCCCGTCTCGATGACGAGGCGTCTACCGGCGAAAGTTCTTTCGATGCGTTGCATATGTTGTTTGGTTGTCTTTGAGTAGCACAAACCGCGCAGACAGCATTGTGCGCCGCGCGGTCAGATCAAAGAGCCAGATTAGTACCGCAGTCCAAGGTCGGCGATGATCTTTCGGTAACCTTCGAGATCCGTGCGCCTTAGGTAATCGAGGAGCCGGCGCCGCTTACCGACCATTTTCAAC
>DASWCI010000372.1:0-6569 GCA_036390195.1 Gemmatimonadaceae bacterium | reverse complement strand
CACGTCGAGCGGAAGCTTGGTGAGCTTGCGCACCGACTCGATCACCTTGGCGCCAAAGGTCAGGTTCGGCACGAAGCGCCCATCCATCACGTCGATGTGAATCCAATCCGCGCCGCCCTCCTCGAGCATCGCGACCTCATCGGCGAGTCTGGATAGATCAGCGCTCAAAATCGATGGCGCGATACGAACGCTCATTCCGGAACGGTTCGAGGCACAGGCGATGGCGGTGGCGGGGGAGCGCTGACGCCAGTGTCGATCTTGATCGAGGGCGGCGGAGGAAAATGAGAGAGTGTGAGACTGATCGGTCCGCCTGCGGAGATCGTCTGGCCGGGCGCCGGCAGTTGCCTGATCACGGTGTTCTCTGGCTGAATGGAGCTCGTGTCGCGTGAGATTCCGGCGATGCGGAGTCCGAGCTGCTCGACCATCGATCGCGCTTCGCCAACACTGCGCCCGTAGAAATCGGGAACCTGCACCGTCGCCGGGCCTTTGCTCAAAACGATGTCGACGCTGCCTGGAAGCTGGACCTGTGTTCCAGCCGGAGGCGACGTCGCGATCACGAGTCCGCGCGGCGCATCAGCGAGCTGCTCACTGACATTGCCCATTGTCAGACCGGTGTTCTCGATTGCGATGCGCGCCTGCTGCTGCGACATGTTGGTCGTCACCGGGACCTCGGCGGTTTTCTGGCCGGCGCTGAGCGCGAGGACGACGGTCGTACCGCGCTTCTGTCTGCTGCCAGCAGGCGGATCTTCCTGGAGCACGATGTTGGCGGGAACCGACTTGTGGTATCGCGACTCGCCCTGCTGCGCCGGGAATCCAGCTTTCTGCAGAATCGCGGACGCATCCTCGAACGTTTTCCCGACGACATTGGGAAGGATGCCATCGTCAGGCAGTACTTGCGCTGGAAACGCGAAGAGAAATACTGCTGTGTAGGCGATGAGGAATCCGCCGACCGCAGCAACGAGATATGGGAACGCACGCCGAGGAAGCGCGCGCCAGTTCATCTAGCCGACCCTGCGCAAACGCGCGGCGAACGCTCCATCGGTGCCGCTACGCTGGGGGAGGACGCGCAGCCGTCCACTATCGAGCAGCTCCGGAGCGACGCTGCCTTCCGGCGGCGGTTCGAGAATCCAGTTGAGATTCTCGGACAGGAAAGCATCGACTTGCGCGTCATTCTCTTCCGGCTCGAGCGAGCACGTGCTGTAGATCATGAGTCCCGCGGGCTTCACCACCGTGGCGGCAGCTTTGAGAATCGTCTTTTGCAGAGCGGACATCACGGCGATATCTGACACCTTGATGCGCCAGCGCGCATCCGGATGCCGTCGAAACGTGCCGGTTCCGGTGCATGGCACATCGATCAGCACTGCATCGACGGCACGGATCGCCGGGTTCCGCGCGTCGCCCACGAAGGGGTAAAGATTCATGCTTTCCAGACGACGCTGATTTCCGAGTAGACGCTGCAGTCGGCCGAATGATTTGTCACTCGCGACCACAGTACCGGCGGTGCGCGACAGCTCCAGCGCCTTACCACCGGGTGCGGCACACAGATCGGCCGCAGTCGCACCCGTCGGAATCGCGGCGTACTCTGTGACGAGCGTCGCAGCGGGATCCTGAACAAAAAACAATCCCTTCTTGAACGCGCCCAATTCTGTGAACGTCGTTCCACCCGAGATCGCGATGCTGTCGCGCGCGTAAGGCGCTTCGGCCACGTGGACCCCGGCAGCTTCCATCATTGCTTCGAGCTGCTCCCGCACAATCCCGTACGGTCGGATCACGATTGGCGCGTCGGCATTGTTCAGCGTCAGCAGGCGTTCGGTATCCTGCTCGCCCCATCTCTCGATCCAGCGCGCGATAAGCCAGCGTGGATGCGAGTAGTTTAGGGCGAGCGCATCGATCGCGTCTGTTGGAATTGGTCCGCTACGGAGTTGCTCGCGCTCGCGATCTGTTCGTCTGAGCACGGCGTTCACCAGCTTGCTCGCTCCCATTCCATGGCGGCGCTTCGCCAGCTCGACGGTCTGAGCGATGGCCGCATAGGCGGGAACGCTTCCCATGTCCAATAGCTGATAGACACCTAGTCTGAGCAGATCGATGACATCCGGATCGAGGCGGACCAATCCACCGCGCACACGCTCCGAGAGAATCGCGTCGATGCCAGCGCGATGGCGCAGCATTCCGTAGACGAGCTCGCGGGTCCAGCGACGATCGCGTGCGTCGAGCGGTACGATCCGCCGCTCGAACGACTGGTCGAGAAATTCACCACGCCGGAGATCGACGCAGACTTCGGCCGCCACCGCTCGCGCGGCGGTAACTCCACCGGTTGTTACGACTGTCGTGTTCACGAGCCGAGCATGCCAGTGGTGGGCGACGACGGCACTGCGACTTCGCGACGCGGCATTCTGCCAGCGAGATATGCGTGTCTTCCCGCTTCGACAGCGCTTTTCATCGCCGCTGCCATGCGCACTGGATCCTGCGCTGCCGCGATACCCGTATTCATCAGAATTCCATCCACTCCCTGCTCCATGACGATGCAGGCGTCGGATGCGGTACCAACTCCCGCATCGACAATGACTGGAACCGAGAGCCGCTGCTTAATCGTGCGGATCGCGTAAGGATTCAACATGCCCAGGCCGGACCCGATCGGCGACGCCAGCGGCATCACCGCCACTGCGCCCGCGTCCTCGAGCTTGAGTGCGGCGACAAGATCCTCGTTGGTGTAAGCCAGCACCTTGAAGCCTTCGTCGACGAGAGTCTTCGTCGCCTCGAGCAAACCTATGGAATCTGGCAGCAGAGTCTGTTGATCGCCGATCACCTCGAGCTTTACCCACTCGTTGAATCCTGCTGCGCGGGCGAGACGGGCGTAGCGAATCGCATCGCTCGCGGTGTAGCAACCGGCCGTGTTGGCGAGCAGGAAGAAATGATCCGGATCGAGATGATGGAGAATTCCCTCATCCTTCGTGCGATCGAGATCGACGCGACGTACCGCCACTGTCACGACTTCGGCACCCGATGCTTCGATCGCCTCGATCATCTGCGCGTTCGACGCGTACTTGCCAGTCCCGACCATCAGCCGCGAGCGGAACTCGCGCCCGGCAATGACCAACGGCTGCGGGTCGGTGAGAGTCTCGTGAGAGATCAGATCAGCGTGCGCCATCGCAGTTTCAGCCTCCACCCACGAAGTGCACGATCTCGATCTTATCATCGACAGCGAGCTCGAGCGAGTCGAATGAGGAGCGGTCGCGGAGAATCGTTCGGTTACGCTCGATCACCACGGTGCGTGGGTCGAGCTTCAGCGATGCGAGAAGGTTCGCCAGTGTCCAACCGGTCGGGACACGTCGCACGTCGCCGTTCACAGTAAGAACGACCTCTCCCGCATTTGCTTCCGTCACAACGCCCGACTCCGTCATACCTGTGAAAGATAGCGGCTCGCAGCGAGTTCGGAATTCTCATCGTTCCAGATTCCGCGAATGGCAGCGACGCCGTGCGCGCCCCGATGGACGAGCGACCGCACGTGCTCCGGCCGAATGCCACCAATCGCGATGACGGGCAAAGTCACGGCCGCAACGACATCGCTGATGAACGTACTCTCGCGACGCGGTACGCCTGGATGAGATGGCGTCTCGAACACGTGCCCGGCAACGCACCAGTCCGCGCCGGCACTCTCAGCGTCTCGGGCTTCGTCGGCCGAATGAACGCTGGCACCGATGCGTAGCGCCGGCGCGATCACCTGCACGTCAGGCACCGTGATCGACTTGTGGGTGAGCTGAACTCCCTGCACGCCGCACGCGAGCGCGATGTCCACGCGATCGTTGACGATGCACCAGCAGTTTGTCTGCGTGTGCAGCTCGAGCAGCGCCAACGTGAGCGAGTACAACGTCGGTGAGTCGAGGAGCTGCGAGCGGATGTGAATCGCCCCCTTGTCGCCGAGCACGCGCATGATGCCCATTGCTTTCCTGAGAAAGCCGGGTCGAAGCATGATCTCGTCGTTTGTGACGGCGTGGACGACCGGCAATTCCTCGAGCGGCGCCTTAACCGGAGGTGTTGTCAACCGCCGTACCTGTCCCCGACGGCAGTTCCGCGGCCGCGCGCCCAGGCGTGCGCCGCCATTCGGCTTTTCCCCGCTGGCTGCACTTCGCTGATTCGCAACGCGTCCAGCCGGCAGGCGATCACGAGCTCACCGGTGATCTTGAGAACCTCACCGGGCTTACCGGTGATCCCGTCCATGACTTTCGGGCCGAACATCTTCACGTCGCCCTTCGGAGTTCTGGTGAAAGCACCCGGCTTGGGATCGGAGGCGCGAATGAGACGCGAGATCTCGATTGCGCTGTTTTTCCAATCGATGCGGGACGATTCGCGCGTCACCTTTGGCACATAGGTAGCCCGCGAATCATCCTGGGGAATTTCCTTTACCTTCCCGAGCGAGACGAGCGACAGCGCTTCGACAAGCGTCAG
Source organism: Gemmatimonadaceae bacterium (assembly GCA_036390195.1). GTDB lineage: Bacteria > Gemmatimonadota > Gemmatimonadetes > Gemmatimonadales > Gemmatimonadaceae > UBA4720. The sequence goes on along the minus strand of DASWCI010000372.1, from coordinate 2,123 downwards.
CGCGCCCAGCTCGGCGAGACGCACTAGAAGCTCGCCGTACGTTTCGTCCTCGAAGATTGGCGCTTCGGCCTGAAGAATGATCGGACCGGCATCGAGCGCCGGCACCACTCGCATTACCGTGACGCCTGTCTCGGTAAAACCCTGACGAATAGCAGCCTGAATCGGTGCTGCGCCCCTCAATGCTGGCAACAGGGATGCGTGGATGTTCAATGTCCCCCGCTTGGGGAGATCGATGATTTTCTGCGGCAAAAGATTTCCGTAAGCGACGACCACCGAGATGTCGGGCTTGAGTTTCTCGAGCGTGTCGTACAGCTGGGAATCCCGGGCATTCTTTGGTTGAAATACAGGAATCTCTTCCTCGATCGCGATCCGCTTGATCGGCGGGGGAGTTATCTTGCGAGATCTTCCTTGTGGCTTGTCCGGCCGAGTGACTACACCGACGACCTCGAATCCTTCTCCGACCAGTGCGCGCAGTGCTGGCGCCGCGAATTCCGGAGTTCCCCAGAAGACGACCCGCACTACATCTCCGTCTCGTGATGGTGTTCGCCCTTCTCCTCGGTGCGCACCCTCCTGATGAAGCCGGGATATTCGGCCTTTGCTTTCTCCCACTTCGACATCGCGGCCTTACGCTTGAGCGGACTCAGGTAGTCGATGAACAGCTTGCCATCGAGGTGGTCGATCTCGTGCTGAAAGCAACGGCCAAGCAGCTCACCGCCGGTCTCCTCCCGTGATTCGCCATTTTCGTCCGTAAACCGCACCGTCACGGTGGCGGGCCGTTTGACGTCGCCGTAGATGTCGGGGATCGAAAGGCAGCCCTCTTCGGCCTTCTCGGTCGTGTTGTCGCTCGAGACGATCTCCGGATTTATCAGCGCGAATTTCCTTCCTTCGACATCGACGACAGTCAGCCGCTCATTCCGCCCGACCTGTGGCGCGGCGAGTCCAATGCCCTCGGCTGCATACATCGTCTCGAACATGTCGGCGATCAACTTGCGCAGCTCGTCGGTGACCTCGGTGACGCGCTTTGTCGGCTTGCGAAGAACCGGGTCGCCCAGCACCCGGATGTCGAGGATGCTCACCCAGTCGTCGCGCTGGAGGCCGCCGAGACCGGCCTGTTGATTTTCGCGATGCGTCCCCGCTCGATGATGACGCGCGTGTCGCCGGACTTTATGGTGACGCGATCTTCCATTCCACTGGCCTTGTCGTCGCCACTTTTCTCTTTGATGAACAGCACTTCGCCGACGAGCCCGCCGTTGGTCACGATTTCATCGCCCTTCTTGAGATTGCGCACCATCTCGTCGTGTTTCTTGCGCTGAGTGGCCTGCGGGCGGATGAGAATGAAATAGAAGATCGCGAAGATCGCTCCATACATGAAAATGGAGCCGATGATTGGATTGCTTTGCATATATGAAAACCGGGAATGGTAGCGAAGATGTCAGACCGCGAGCGGTGATGCCGTCCGATAGCGTGCGAGCCAGTCGCGCGACCACGAATCGAGGTCGCTGTTTTTTATCGACCGCCGCGCATCACGCGCGAGCGACAGCAGGAAATGTACATTGTGCAGGGAGAGGAGGCGCAGCCCGAGAATCTCGTCCGAGACGAAAAGGTGGCGGATGTAGGCTCGGCTGAATCTGGTGCAGGCGGCGCAATCGCATTCCGGATCGAGTGGTCGCGGATCGGTGCGATATTCGGCGCGCTTGATGTTTAATCGTCCGTCGCGCGTAAAGGCGGCGCCATTTCGGCCCATCCGCGTCGGAGCCACGCAATCGACCAGATCCACTCCTCGACGAATCGCCTCGATCAGGTCTTCGGGGAATCCAACTCCCATCAGATAACGTGGATGCGTTTTCGGCAACGCGTCGTCGACGACTTCGATCATCTCATACATGGCGTCCTTTTCCTCGCCGACCGAGAGTCCGCCGATTCCGAACCCGGGCCAGTCGTGCATTGAGCGTATTGCGTCGGCGGCCTCGCGACGCAGGTGAGCGTGGATTCCGCCCTGGAGGATTGGGAATAGCGCCTGATGGTTTCGCGGATTGTCGCCGGGGAATTCCTCACGCGGAGGATCCTCGAGAGGCTGGGTAGTCTCCAACCGCTTCAGCTCGGCCAGGCATCTCGCCAGCCAA
>DASWCI010000371.1:0-3765 GCA_036390195.1 Gemmatimonadaceae bacterium | reverse complement strand
ACCTCGCCGACGCAGGATCAGGGAACGTTCAACCGGACGTTCAACGCTGCCGGGACTTATAACTATCACTGTTTAGTCCACGGAACGGCGATGTCCGGGAGTATTACGGTCCAGTAATCGCGGAAGGCTCAACGGGTAGAGCCTTTTTTTACGGAAAAGAGTGACAGAGAATTCCGATGAGTTGACCGGGCCCGACCTCACTCAGGGCATCGAGATCAGCACTATACGTCCGGGTCAGCTCATCGCCGGTCACGCTTTTGGAGAGCCCGTTCTAATCGTTCATGTCGAGCCGAACTGGTTCGCCGTTGGTCGAAAGTGCACGCATTACGGAGCGCCTCTCGACCAGGGAGTTCTCGTCAGCGAAACCCTCCGCTGCCCGTGGCACCATGCCTGTTTCGAGCTGCACAACGGAGCAGCGTTGTGCGCACCCGCCTTAAACGATCTCCCGGTCTATGACGTTGCAGTCGAGAACAACGTCGTGCGCGTCACCCGCAAGCGCGACCCCGGCCGGGTGAAAGGCGAGGGCCACCGCCCTCGCGGATCACGAGCTCCGGAACAGGTTCTGTTCGACGCGAGCCCAGCGACGGGTCCAAAATCGGTCGTGATCATTGGCGCGGGTGCGGCTGGGAATGCCTGCGCGGAGATGTTGCGACGTGAGTCGTACCGAGGACCGATCACCGTCGTCGACCCCGATCCGGACGCGCCATATGATCGGCCCAACCTCTCCAAGGATTACCTGGCCGGGAACGCGCCGGAGGAATGGCTTCCGCTTCACCCGAGAGAGTTCTACGACGCACAGCGCATTGAGATGTTGTCGGGTGTCGACGCGAAAGCCATCGATGTCAAATCGAGGACGGTCCATCTGAGTGACGGAAACAGTCGCGAATACGGCTGTCTGCTTATCGCCACGGGCGCGACGCCGATACGCCTCGAGGTTCCCGGCGGTGAGCAGATTCTTTACCTCCGCACTCTTCGGGATTGTCGAGCGATCATTGAAAGACTCGGAGGGGCGAGGAAAGCGGTAGTCATTGGCGGCAGCTTCATCGGATTGGAGGTCGCCGCATCGCTTATCCAGCGCGGCCTGAGCGTGAGTGTGGTAGCTCAGGAAACACTTCCACTCGAGGGTGTGCTTGGCACCGAGCTGGGAACTCTCATCAGGAATGTTCACCAGCAGGAGGGCGTTTCTTTCTACCTGGGTCGGAAAATTACCGCCGTCGAAGGAAAGACCGTCGTCCTCGACGAAGGCACTCGACTCACTGCGGATCTGGTGGTGGCCGGAATCGGAGTGCGGCCGAATATGCAGCTCGCTGAATCAGCGGGCCTCATACTCGACAATGGTCTAGCGGTAAACGAGTTTCTCGAGACGAGTGCCAGCGGTGTCTTCGCAGCCGGCGACGTGGCGAGGTGGCCAGATGCGTACTCGGAGACTCGTCTTCGGATCGAGCATTGGGTTGTAGCCGAGCGTCAGGGACAGGCAGTCGCGCGCAACATGCTTGGCCGCCGCGAGCGCTTCCGCGACATTCCATATTTCTGGAGCGCCCACTACGACAAGTTGACCATCGGGTACACCGGTCACGTCGAGCGTTGGGACAAAACGCTAATCGAGGGCGATGTAATGAAGATGGACTGCGCCGTTTCCTATATCGTGGGAGGCGAGCCGCGGGCGATGGCAACGATCAATCGTGATCGCAAGAATCTGGAAACTGAGGTGACGCTGGAAACCGAGCTCTTGCTCAAGCCGCCGCCTCCAGTCACGATCGAAGCGGACGAGACATGATTCGTTAGCGGCTCCCGATCGCGAACATCCGCGCGATGTCCTCCTCGAATTCCCGGACGCGTGCGCTCTTCGTTTGATCGTTCCAACCGAGCAGTGGGGCCACGATGTCCGCTGCCCGTCGCGCGACGTTCTTTCCATGATCGCGCGTCTCGAAAGCGAGATGCACGCGCCGAATCAGCAGGTCGCTTAGAGTCTGTGCCAGCTCCTTCTGAACACCGTAGACGAGATGTGCTCCGGTGTAAGGGAGCCCCTCCACCAGCGGTGGTGAGAGAGACGAATCATCGCTCTGAAGGCGCGCGATCTCCTCGGGCCTATCCGCACCCGGCAGCTCGACCGAATCAGTCGCGGCAACTTTTGTCGGCTGGCCAAGCGCGTCTTGAACCCGGTCCACAATCTCGGCCGCCATCGATCGGTAGGTCGTGAGCTTTCCCCCAGTCACATTGATGACCCCGGCTCGATCGGTCGCGATGCTGTGCTCGCGCGAGACTGCGCTCGGATTAGAAGAACCGGCGCTCGCCAGCGGTCGTATTCCCGCCCATGCACTGATCACATCGTCGGACGTCAACCGAGCGTCGGGGAAGTAAGCGCTTGCCGAGCGGAGCAGATACTCCACATCTGCGGCTGATGCCTGTACGGTTTCTGGAGACTCGTCGGTCCAGGTATCGGTCGTGCCGATGATTGCCTGTGGTCCGGCGGGCAGGCAGAACATCACACGACCATCAACGTTAGATATGAGCGTCACCGCGTCGCGATTGCCGACGCGTTCTCTAGGTACTCCAACGTGCGCTCCCTTGCTTCCACGCGCGCGTTGCAGGCGTTCGTCGCCGTTGAACGCGTTCGCCCAGACGCCGGTGGCATTAACGATCACTCGGGCTCGAATCTCCCGCATCTCGCCCGAGTGCTGCGATCTCGTTAGCACTCTGACTGTTTTGTCGCCCACCGTCTGTCGAATGATCTCGGTGACGCGAGTATGACTCATTAGGCTAGCGCCGAGCTGTCGAGCGGCGACGGCGTTTGCGATAGCGAGTCTCGCGTCGTCCGTGCAGGCGTCGTAGTAAACAGCACCGCCCGTCAGTCCTTCGCGTTTGAGGCGCGGCTCGTGCTCGAGCGTCTCCGCCGCGTTCAAGGTGGAGTGCTTCGGTGAACGACCTCCTGCCATGAGCTCGTAGAGAAAAAGCCCGGCATTCAGCTTCAATTTCCCGACTCGCGCACCACGATAGATTGGCCAGGTGAAGGCAAGTGGCTTCACCAGGTGTGGGGCAATTCTGAGCAGCGTCTGTCGCTCGCGAATCGACTCGTACACGAGATGAAGCTGGCCGTGCTCCAGATATCGGATTCCGCCGTGAATCAGCCGTGATGATCGACCCGACGTTCCGCTCGCGAAATCGTCGCGCTCTACAAGGCAGACACTGAGGCCGCGCATCGCCGCGTCGCGCGCGACCCCGCAGCCGGTGATGCCTCCACCGATTACGAGTAAATCGAATTTGTCAGGCGCCGGTTCAGTCATTCTCTTCAGTGACGACCAATGCAGGGTTGAAAGCTCCCAGCTAAGCAGCTGCAAAGCTTACCGCTCCCCGCTTCAGTTCTGTAGATGTCCAGGGCGCCGAGCGCTCGACGCCGAGGCAGTATAGGGAATTTGACCGCAAGATTCGGATATCGCCCATTTGGAGAGGCGGCCATCATACGGCACGATCAATTGAATCAGCTTATTCGACTGTGAGGAGCCAATGCCGTCCTATCGCGTAGTAGCCGTCGGAGACCGAATCACCGACGTCGTCCGTAAGACATTGCTGTCGCCAGGCTACGGTCACCCGGCGCACACGGAAGTAGCCAAGGGTTATGGGCCATGCCGACAGTGCCTTAGAACTTTCTCCGTCGGACATGAGCGGCGAATCCTGTTCACCTACGACTCCTTCCATGGAAGGGAGAACCTGCCCCTGCCTGGTCCCGTTTTCATCCACGAGGACTACTGCGAACGGTATCCGGAG
>DASWCI010000370.1:0-6584 GCA_036390195.1 Gemmatimonadaceae bacterium | reverse complement strand
AGCACCGCGTCTCTCACCTGCACACGACGAAGCGACTGCAGAATCAGACCCGGCATCGCTCCAACGTAGGTGCGGCGATGACCGCGAATCTCGGCCTCGTCGCGAACTCCGCCAACCGAGATGCGATAGAACGCGCGTGTGATCGACGTGGCGATCGCTTCACCTAGAGACGTCTTGCCAGTTCCAGGAGGGCCGACAAAACAAAGAATCGGACCATGCGGATCTCCCCCGCGAAGCTTTCGCACCGCCAGATACTCCGTGATGCGTTCCTTCGCCTCCTTCAGTCCGTAGTGCCGGCTATCGAGCGAGTCTTCGACTTTCTTCAGGTCGATGATCTCGTCGGTGACGGATCGCTTGTTCCAGGGAAGAGCGAGCATCCAGTCGAGATAGGTCCGAATGACCTGATACTCGCTCGACGCTTGTGAGAGATTGCGCATGCGCTCGATCTCGCGCCGCCCTTCCTGCGCCGCCTTCTCGGGGAGATTTGCTTCCTCGAGCTTCTTGAGAGTCTCGATCGCTTCTTTCTCTCCCGGATCGCCCTCTCCGAGCTCCGATTGAATCGCGCGGAGCTGCTGGCGCAGATAAAACTCGCGCTGGTGCTGCTCGATTTTTATCTCTGTCTGTCGCTTGACGTCTTCGGCGACGCGGGCGCGTCCCACTTCCCGCTCCACGCGCCCCAGCAAGAATTTCAGGCGCTGGCCGATGTTGAGGCGTTGAAGGATCTCGTCCTTGTCCGAGACCTTGAAGTTGAGATTGGTCGCGGCGAGATCCGCGAAACGTCCGGGATCCGAGATGTTCATCTTGAGAATCGCCGGCACTTCGTCCGGAATTCGCTCGATCAGCTCGGCCAGCGTTTCGGCGCCGGTCACGATGCGGGAGATGAGATCGTCCACTTCGCTTGGATCGGGTGGGATCTCTTTTGCTGGTTTGATCCGAACAATTGGGAAGGGCTCGGTCTGTACTACTCCCTCGACGACGAGGCGGCGCAATCCCTGGAGTGTGATCTGCACGGTCTCACCGGGCAGATTGATGCGCTCATGCACCCGAGCTGCAACGCCGACCCGGCCGACAAATCGCTCCGGGTCGAGGACATCGTCGTGATCGCCACTTGCCACCACCAGCCCGACGATCAGACCCGCCTGCTCGTTGGCCTTGAGCAGCGAAAGATTCTCGGGCGCGCCCATCTGCACGGCAATGGTGCCGAGTGGGTATACGATCGTCGATCGAAGCGCCATGAGTGGCAGCGTCGATGGTAGGTCGGATTGCAGGATGTCGTCTTTACGCTGGGCAGGCGGCATTCAATTCCTCTAGAGCGACGTATTGCTTCAGTTGTTTCAGAAGTTAACGGCGCCTAAGTTTAAAGGCTATGTTCGAAGACCTGAGCGAAAAGCTCGAAGCCACGTTCGCCCGCCTGCGTGGTCGCGGTGTTCTGACCGAGGCCGACATCAAGGAAGGGCTGCGTGAAGTTCGTCGGGTATTGCTGGAGGCCGACGTCAACTTTCAATTGACGCGCGAGTTCCTCGAACGTGTCGAAAAAAAAGCGACCGGTGTCAACGCGCTCAGTACGGTCTCGCCCGGCCAGCAGCTAGTCAAGATCGTCCACGAAGAGCTCGCCGCAATGCTCGGCGAACGCCGTGAGGGATTGAAGCTCGGCACCGTACCACCCTCTGTTGTGATGATGGTCGGGCTGCAGGGATCCGGTAAGACGACCACAGCTGCCAAGCTGGCGAGAAAGCTGAAGGCCGAGGGTCGCTCGGCTCGGCTCGTCGCTGCAGATGTGTACAGGCCCGCCGCCATCGATCAGCTGGAGACACTCGGACGCGACTTGTCGATCCCAGTCTACGCTGATCGCGGGACGACCGATGTCGTGAAGATCGCGCGTGCCGGAGTCGCCGAAGCTTTACGCGAGCGCGACCGAGTCGTGATTATCGACACCGCCGGCCGCCTGCAGATCGACGAGCCGATGATGCAGGAGCTACGCATGCTCAAGGAGGCGTTGCGTCCGTCGGAGATTCTGCTCGTCGCTGACGGCATGACGGGGCAGGACGCGGTGAAGATCGCGCAGGGTTTCGATCAGGCGCTCAACATTACTGGCGTGGTATTGACCAAGATGGATGGCGACGCGCGTGGCGGTGCGGCGCTCTCGATCTACGGTGTAACGAAGAAGCCGATCAAGTACATCGGTGTTGGCGAGAAGCCCGATGCCCTCGAGGAATTCCATCCGGAGAGAATGGCCGGACGCATTCTTCAGATGGGGGACATCGTCACCCTGGTCGAGAAAGCGCAGGCTTCCTTCGATGAGGCCGAGGCGAAGCGGCTCGAGAAGAAAGTCCGCAAGGAAGGAATGGACCTCAATGATTTCCTCAACAGCATGCGCCAGATCCAGAAGATGGGGCCGCTCGAGGGAATTCTGAAAATGCTGCCGGGGGTGAACACGAAGGCGCTGAAGCAGATGAAAGCGGACCCCAAGCGGATGAAGCACGTGGAAGCGATCGTGCTGTCAATGACGCCGGAGGAGCGCAAGAATCCCGGAATCATCAATGGCTCACGGCGCGCGCGGATCGCCAAGGGCGCCGGGCGTCCGATCAGCGACGTCAATCGGTTGCTGGATCAGTTCCGCGAGATGCAGAAGATGATGAAGAAGATGGCCGGCGGGGGGCGGATGGGAATGCCGTCCATGCCCGGAATGTTCGGAATGAGGTAGGCCGATCAGCTCGGCGTACGGTACCGGCCGGTTCCGTCTCTTCCCGGCTCCCTCGAGACTGATCGAAAGACAGTGAGCCGCATTCGTGTGGCGTTGCGACTCGCACTACTTCCCGCACTCGTGGTCGTGGCGCTCGCGTTCGCCTGGCGCCTGGGCTATTTCGAGCTCGCCAGCCATGAGCAATTGGTTGCCTTGGTTCGGCAGGCGAGGCACACGCCAGCAGCCGGGCTCGTTTACGTAATTGCTTATGCGCTGATCGCCGCGCTCGGACTGCCGATTACAGTGCTCTCCATTATCGGTGGCGCGCTTTTCGGCACCGCCCGGGGCGCAGCATTGGCTTGGTCGGGAGCAATGGCCGCTACTCTAATCGCCCACGCCATGGCTCGGTCCATCGGTCAGGAATCCGTGCGTCGACTGCTCGGACGCCATCATTTGCTCGATCGCCTGCGGAAGCGGTCGGACTTCTGGTTGCTTTTTCGCCTCCGCCTTGTTCCGGTCGGACCGTTTGCGGTGCTCGACTACGTTGCCGGGCTCGTCGGTGTGTCCCTTCGCGTGCTGTTGCTGGCTACGGCATTTGGAGTATTGCCGACCGTGGCGGCATACGCCTACGCAGGCGCAGAGCTGGTAACCGGTTTACAGCAGGCAGGAGAGGCCCGATTCCGCGCTCTCTGGATCGCGGCCGGGGTCACGGTTGTCATGATTTGCATCTCGCTCGTGCCGACAGCCATTCGACAAATGCGCGGGTGAGATCGAGGCGAATGGCGGGCTCGGTTACACCGATCTCGACTCGTCAGAAAATCGCGCGTAGGAGCAAATGGGTCGGTAGATAAATCAGGATGGGGAATCCGATCATCAGCGCGAACACCCACAGTTTGGGTGGGAGGGGCCGTCGCGGCGGAGTGCCAAATCCAAAAACCCAGTTGATGTTGTGTTCCGGTCTCGTCAGCAGATATGTGGCGGGCAAAACGATCCAGGCGATGATGGTCATCACGAGCCATGCGCGCGAGTCGTAGCCAAGTGAAGAGACGAGCCAAATGAGCGTGAACGGAAGCACGATGTGGTATAGCGAGAGGCCACGCATGAAGAGCGGGCGCCTGGTGTCGAACATGTAATCCGTTAGACTGGAGAGACTTTTCCCCGTCAGTAACCGGACGGCAAAACTGAGGTTCCAAAACAACTCCGGCGCCAACACGCCGACAGCGGTCGTGCTAGCGACCAGCGAGCTCTCCAGCCAAAGCGCCGCACCGGTCGCGAACAACGCGAGGTCGGAGAACCACAGAAAGTTGAGTGGTCCAGCGTCTGCCTTCCGCGCGTACGCCGGCAGCAGTACCGCCGCGTAGAGGGTGTATCCGAGCTTGAGCCAAAGCGGGACGAGTCTCATTCCAGAAACTCGGCGTCGAGGTCGCGGTGCGATCTGGAACCTACAGAACTGAAGCGGGGAGCGGTTAGCGTCACAGCTTTACTGCTCGGAGCTTTATAACCCATTGTAGCCCAACGGAGAGGCTTGTGTGCGGACGATGGCGAGCTCCTGGCTAAGAGGCTGCAACGCTGTTCGCTCCCCGCTTTAGTTCTATGCATGCTAGTTAGCACCGAGAACTGTATGCCGAGATAGTGACTAATTAGATTGTAGGACCAAGTTTCCCCGGGTGCGCACCGGAATCACCGGCGTCGCGAGGAGCCCGGATTGGGACGCGAACGAGGCGTCCCGCCAACCACCCTCTTTCAAGGGAGCAGTACGAGATGGTAAAGATTCGTCTCCGCCGCGTTGGGCGGAAAAATGCGCCGTTCTATCGCATTCTCGTCGCGGACTCGCAGAGTCCACGCGATGGGAAGTTCATCGAGGTGATCGGTCAGTACGCCCCCCGGAAGAGTGAGGGTTCGCTCCAGGTCGACGAAGCGAGAGCCAACTACTGGCTCAACCTCGGCGCCCAGCCGACCGATACTGTGCGGTCACTCCTTCGGCGAGCTGGCGTTCTCAGACGGCGCCACGAGCAGAGGCTCGGGATCGAGCGCAAAGACGAAGCTGTTCCGGTCAGCGAAAAACCGGACGAAGCCGCCGCCGGCGCTTAGACCGGCCAGTTCTCCAATGCCTGGGCCCGAATACGCGATCGTCGGGCTGATCCGCAAAGCACAGGGAATTCGCGGAGAGGTCATCGTAGAACCTCTGACCGACAAGCCGGACGTGATCTTCGCGTCCGGCAGTCGTGTTTTTGCGGGCACGCCGAGTGGGGATTTGGCGCCTGCTCGCGATGTGAGAGGAGTCGAGGAAGTCCCGACGCTCACGATTTCGGAATCGAAGCCGTTCAAGAAAGGGCTCATCGTCAAATTCGAGGAGCTGGGTGATCGAGACAGCGCCGAGCTCTGGCGAGGGCGGTATTTGCTGGCGCCGTTCAGCGAGCTGCCGCCGCTCGAGGAAGACGAGGTGTATCTCCACGACCTCATCGGAATGCACGCGGTGAGCACATCGGGCGAGCAGCTCGGTACTGTGACGACTTTCTACGAGTTGCCTCAGGGCCTGGTTCTGGACATTCAGACCGCGCGCGGAACGGTGATGGTTCCATATCGTCCCGAAGTGATCGTCCGGACCGACCTCGAAGAGCGAACGGTCGTGATAAACGAAAAACTCGGATTCACGGACGATTTTTCCGGGAGCGAAAGCTGACGTGCCGCTCAGAGTAAACGTCGTCACGATCTTTCCCGAGTTTTTCACCGGCCCGCTTGGCTTGAGCATTCCATCGCGAGCTGCAGCGGCGGGAAGTGTCGCCTACAACATCGTCGATCTGCGAGATTTCACGCACGACAAGCACCGGACGGTCGACGACTATCCGTACGGGGGTGGTGCGGGGATGGTGATGAAGCCGCAGCCGTTCTTCGAAGCAGTCGAATCGCTGCAGACGAAACCGCCAATCGTGCTGCTCTCGCCGCGTGGTCGCGTCTTCACACACGCCGATGCCGAGCGATTCGCTGCCGGTGAGGAGCTGACGCTGCTTTGCGGGCACTATAAAGACATCGACCAGCGCGTCGCCGATCATCTGTCGACTGAAGAAATCTCACTCGGTGATTTCGTCCTGAGCGGCGGCGAGGCTGCAGCACTGGCGATCATCGATGCGACCGTGCGGCTGCTGCCCGGCGCGATCTCTGACATCGATAGCGCGCGTGGAGACTCTTTTTTTGGGAGGGGACTGAGTGCGCCGAGCTACACACGTCCGCCAGATTTTCGTGGGCACACGGTTCCGGAAGTGTTGCTGTCGGGGGACCACGCACGGATCGCGAAATGGCGGGAAGAGGAGGGGGAGAGGCTGACGAAGGGCCGCCGATTGGGGAACTAACTGCAACGGCAACTGAACAAGACGTCAGCTGGAGCCTTGCAGTTGATGCTCGAGTTACCGACAGGCTTTGACTGGCATAACCCCGGTTTTAGGTTTACTTTTGGTGGCTAGTCGGGAACCCACTAAACAAGTCCTTATCAGGCTGTAACTCCAGCCCAGAGCGTCATATGCATCCCTTCATCGACACCCAAAAAGAGTGGCTCCGCGACAACATCCCGCCGTTCCGCGCCGGGGACACGCTCCGCGTCAACGTTCGCGTGCGCGAGGGTGACAAGGAAAGACTCCAGGCTTTCGAAGGTGTCTGCATCGCCAGACGTGGTAGCGGGGTCAGCGCAACGTTCACGGTCCGGAAAATCTCCAACGGCGTCGGCGTCGAGCGCATCTTCCCGGTTCACAGCCCGATGATCGCCGACATCAGCGTCGTTCGCCGCGGGCGCGTGCGTCGCGCCAAGCTTTACTACCTGCGCCATCTGACCGGCAAGGCGACCCGTATCAGAGAGCGGAAAGCCAAGGTTACGGTGCCGGGCTCGGAGACAATCGCCGAAACGGCA
>DASWCI010000369.1:0-2977 GCA_036390195.1 Gemmatimonadaceae bacterium | reverse complement strand
ATTCTACCGGCGATTCTCACCGGTCTGGCCAAGGCGCGGTCGGTGCGGGACGAGAGCGTGGTCGATGGATTGGCGACAGCTGGATTGATTGGAGCCGTGGTCGCAGAGCGTGCGTCTCTGTCTGGCGCCGAAGGCGGATGTCAGGCGGAAACCGGTGCGGCGGCAGGGATGGCGGCAGGTGCGGCAACGGAGATGTTGGGCGGATCACCGTCGCAAGTAGGACACGCGGTGGCGCTCACGATGCAGGGAACGCTCGGACTCGTTTGCGATCCGCTGGGTGGGCTCGTCGAATTACCGTGCGTGTTCAGGAACGCGACCGGGTCAGCGATCGCGCTGGCGGGAATCGAGATGGCACTGGCGGGAATTACGTTCGCGATTCCGGTTGACGAAGTGATCGACGTGATGGGCGAGATCGGACGCGAGATGGATGTCCGCTATCGCGAGACAGCCGGCGGAGGACTGGCGGCAACGCCGACTGGCAGGCGGCTGGCGAAGGAGCGGTTGTACCAGATCAAACGTTCCGACGGGTGAAAGTTGTCTAGTGAAGCGGTCATTTAAGCGGTAGTTTCGCGGAAAGGCTAAATGCTGAGTTATAGATTTACGACAACTGAATCGGCGGGAGGCGTCAGCTGCGGAGTGACCAGGCGTTAGTTCAGTACGCCCTGACTTACCTCCGTGGCGTCAGCGCAACTGCCTGTACCAGGAATGGCGCCTCGTGAAGTCCGGGCGTCGTGAACTCGCGCCTGACGTCTGTGCCGCTGCCGCGTCCCGCCCGTTCAGTTGCAGTTTTGTTTTGAGAATCCACCCAACCACCTATGAATATCTTCGATAGAATCGCGATGCTCTTCCGCTCCAACGTGAACGCGGTGATTTCCGAGTTCGAGCAGCCCGAGAAGATGCTCAACCAGATCATTCTCGACATGCGCTCACAGCTGGTGAAGGCGAAGCAACAGGTCGCCGCCGCCATCGCCGACGAAAAGCGCCTTCAGGATCAGACGAGACAGGAACTGAAGGAAGCGGAAGACTGGGAGCGGCGAGCGATGCTCGCGGTCCAGCAGAACCAGGACGAGCTCGCCAAGCAGGCGCTAATGCGTCGCAGCGAGCACATCTCCCGCGGCGATCAGCTCAACCTTACCTGGCAGGCACACAAGCAGGAAACCGATCGCCTCAAGGATTCGTTGCGCAGCCTCAACGACAACATCGAGGAGGCAAACCGCAAGAAGAATCTCCTGCTGGCGAAACAGCGCCGTGCCGATGCGCAGAAGCGCATCAACGAGACGATGTCTCACATCTCCGAGAAATCCGCGTTCGAGGCCTTCGCTCGCATGGAAGAAAAGATCGAGGCCAACGAGCGCAAAGTGAGAGCGAGCGCGGAGATCGAGGAGGAATTCTCGGGCGACAAGCTCGCGAATGACTTCAAGCGCCTCGAGGCTGCCGGTGGCAACCAGTCTGCCGAGATGCTCCTCATTCAACTGAAGCAGAAGATGGGAGTGCTGCCGGCCGGTACGCAGCTCAATAACAAGGCCCTCGGCGCGGGCGCGCAGGCGAGGCCGGAAGAGGAGGCCGTCGAGGTCGAAGAGATCCACGACGAGAATAACTAGACATTGGCTACGGCGGCAGCATCGGGTGGGAGGGTTAGAGTAGCGCCGGTTCTGGCGGGCGTGATCCTGACGTTCCTGCTCATTTGGATGTTGGGAGTCACGTCCCACGTTTTTCTCCTCCTCTTCATTGCGATCATCATCTCGCTCTATCTCGGCGCGGTGCGCGACCTTTTCGTCGAAAAAGCTCACGTCCCGCCAAAGCTGGCGTTTTTCCTATCGGTCGTAGGAACCGCAGCTGCGCTCCTTGGGCTGTTTGCGATTCTGCTGCCGCCCGTTGTCGAACAGACTCGGGCGCTGATCGTGGTGATGCCCCAATACATCGAAGCCTGGGAGACGGGGATCGACCACGTCGTCACGCGCTTCCCGGCGATGCGCGACGTGTGGAAGCCGGGTGAGCATCCGCTGATCAGCGCCGTCTACAATCAGCTGTCCGCTCAGGCCGAGAGTGTCGTGCCGAAGGTGTTTTCGATCGTTCAGGTGTTGATCGACTGCTTCGCAGTCATCGTGATGAGCATCTATCTGGCCCTTCAGCCGGGCACATACAGGGAATGGCTGATCGCGCTCTTCCCGCCGATTCACCGGGATCTCGTGCGCGATGTGCTCAGGGATCTCGCCGACGCGCTGCGCGCCTACATCGTTGGCCAGCTGCTGACGATGACCGTCCTTGCCGCGCTGACAGCGGCCGGACTCTACATCCTCGACGTTCCGTACTGGCTCACCTTCGGCGTGTTCACCGGGCTCGTCGCAGTGGTCCCGTTCTTTGGAACGCTCCTATCCACTACTCTTCCCGCGCTGTTCGTGCTCGGCAGCCCCGGCGGTGGAACGCGCGCTCTATATGTGCTCGCACTTGGCGTGGTGGTTCACCTGATCGAGGGAAATCTCGTCTCGCCATTGGTGATGTCGAAGAAAATCGACATGCCGCCGGTGCTCACCATTACTTCGGTGCTGGTGATCGGAAAGCTGCTCGGTCCCCTCGGACTCGTCGTGGCGCTGCCAACGCTTGTCACAGTGATGGTGATCGTGCGACGGATCCTCATCAACCGCATTTACGAGGGCAAAGGATTCAGAAAGAGCACGCGCGACCGGATCTTCGTGCTACGTGTGCCCGTTCCCGACGGCGGTGTGCTCGTGCCCGCTACGCCGCCGCCCGATCTCATCGCCATTCGGGAGAAGACGCCTCTCAAGAAGAGCGCATAGCCGCAAGGCTACCGGCGCTTTTCTGGTAGCAACTGCAACTAAACGGGCGGGAGGCTGGCAACTGCAACTGAACGGGAGTGAGGCGTCAGCGATGACAGGCGCGAGGCTCGAGCACGACGTCGGGACGTTTCTAGACCTCGTACGGCACAGGCAGTTGCTTGTGCTCTGAAGGGCACGAG
>DASWCI010000368.1:0-25941 GCA_036390195.1 Gemmatimonadaceae bacterium | reverse complement strand
TCATCCAGGTGCCGGGCACGGACACCACGAAGCCCTCCTTCAATGTTGCGGGCCAGCCTTCGAATCAGAACAACATTACGCTCGACGGGCTCAGCTTCGGTGCGGGCAGTGTTCCTTCGGAGGCGATTCGCAATACACGCGTCGTTACCAGCACATATGACGTGGCGAGGGGTCAGTTCACCGGAGGCCAGATCGCATCGACTACGCGAGGAGGCACCAACAATGTTCAGGGCGCGCTGAGTTACTCGCTGCGCGATCCAAGCCTCGAGTTCGTGGATGATTCCAATCCAACGTTCGGTCAGAAGTACACTCAGAATCAGATCAGCTTTGGCGCCGGCGGCCCGATCATCAAGGACAAGCTGTTCACATTCGGTGCGCTGACTTTTTCCCGCCGCACCGATCCGCTGCTGTCGCTGCTCGCTGCCGACCCCCTCACACTCCAGCGCCTCGGCACCAATCCCGACTCAGTGAACCGGTTTCTGAATCTGGTTCAGGGATTTGGCCTCCCGCTCACCTCGCCGCTCGCGCCTGACGAGCGTCTCAACACCAATACTGCCGCTCTCGTCCGCGTCGATTACAACCTGGGGGAAGATCATTCACTGATGGTACGTGGCGACTGGCGAGGGAGCACACAGCTGGGCTCACGTCTCAATGCACTGGCACTGCCGCACAGCGGGGGCGATCTCAAGGGCTCCGGCGGTGGCGGAATGATGACGCTTACCTCTCACGTCGGGATGTTCATCAACGAGCTGAGAGGTTACAGGTCAGTCGACAACCGCAACACGTCGGGCTATTTGTCGATTCCCGATGGGCGGGTAGTCGTCGCGTCGACGCTCGCGGATGGCGCCAGTGCGATCTCCACGCTGCAGTTCGGCGGCAATCCATCCCTGCCGCAGGAAACGAGATCCTCTCTCCTCGAGGTGAGTGATGAGATCTCCCGTCTGACGACGGCGGGCGGGCATCGATTCAAACTTGGCGGACTCATCAACCAGCAAAGGAGCTCCGTCGGATTCGTCCCGAACCGATTCGGCACCTTCTCGTTTAATTCGCTCGCTGATTTCGAAGCTGCTCAGCCGACGCAGTTCACGCGAACGCTGTTCGCGCGAGACCAGCAGTCCGCGACGAACAACGTCGCGGCGTACCTCGGTGATTCCTGGCGTGTCAGCCCGCAAGTGCAGGTCACGTACGGAGTCCGCGGGGAAGGGTCGCGCTATCCTGACAAGCCAGACTACAATCCCGAGGTCGCATCGACCTTTGGACGGCGCACCGACGATCTTCCCTCGGAAGTTCATGTCAGCCCGCGCGCCGGATTCACCGTCTTCCTCGGCGAATCGCAGTTTGGGCCGCCGCCGCTCACACTACGCGGTGGATTTGGGGAATTCCGCGGTACTGCGCCCGCTCAGTTGTTCGCGTCCGCGCTCAACGCCACGGGTCTCAACAATGGGCAGTCTCTGCTCACCTGTGTCGGGTCGTCAGCGCCGACACCCGATTGGGCATCATACCTTGCCGATCCGTCCACGATTCCGACGTCGTGCAATGGCGGCACCCCGATTTTCGCCAACCAGCGGCGCAACGTGACCGTATTCGATCCGAACTTCGAGGCCCCGCGCGCGTGGCGCGCGTCGCTCGGAGTGAATCGCCGGTTCTGGGATCGGTACTCATTCTCGATCGATGCTGGTTACGCGCGCGGCGTGACCCAAACCGGGTCGACAGACATCAATCTGGATACGGTTCCCAAATTCACCCTCGCAAATGAAGGGAATCGCGCGGTGTACGCTCCGGCCAGCGCGATCGTGCCGGCAACCGGCGCGGTCTCGGTCCTCGGGTCGCGGCTGTATCCGCAGTTTGGGGTAGTGAGCCAGATCCAGTCGAATCTCCGATCCGACACGAAGCAAATCACCTTTGGACTCAATGGAATTACGACGAAGGGTATTCTTCTGAATGCGTCGTACACGCTAACAAGCTCCTTCGATCAGTCGCAGGGCTTTTCGCAAGGCGCTGTGCAGGGGTTTGGTGGAACGGCCGGCTCGACGGCGGGCAACCCGAACATCTCCGAATGGGGGCGCAGCGACAATGCAAGACGTCACGCGATCCTCGCGACGATCACCTATCCGATCAAACCGGTGCTCGAGCTGACTGCCATCGGTCGCGCGACGTCGGGAAGTTATTTCGCTCCACTCGTGAGCGGAGATATCAACGGTGACGGGCGCAGCAACGACCGCGCATTCGTCTTCGATCCCTCAAATCCAGCTTTGAGCGGCGACACTGCGCTGGTGAATGGAATGACCCGGCTTCTAGCCAACACCTCTCCACGAGCGCGGGACTGCCTCGTGTCCCAAATGAACAAGGTCGCCGCCCGCAGCAGCTGCTCCAGCCCATGGTCCCCGTCTCTCGATCTACAGGCGAATATCAGACCTACGTCGTTCGGACTGGATCGGAGACTTACAATCTCGGTGATCACGCTCAACACTCTCACGGGACTCGATCAACTACTACACGGCAGCAACAATCTTCATGGTTGGGGGCAGCCGTCTTTTCCGGATCGCACACTTCTTTATGTGCGCGGATTCGATCCAACGACCAACAGCTACAAGTACCAGGTCAACGAGCACTTCGGCGTCACCAACGGAACGCGCAACGCTTTTCGCGTTCCGTTCCAGATTGCAATTCAGGGACGCCTGACGCTTGGGACGGATCCCGCACGCCAGCAGTTCAACAACGTAATTGGTCGAGGAGCAGGAGGACGGCTCAATCCAGAGGCGCTAAAGGCTCGTATGACGCGTCTGGTGCCAAATGCATTTCTCGACATCATCGCGATCAATGACTCGGCGAAGCTCGAGCTCACTCCTGAGCAGATCGCAAAGCTTCAGACGGCGGGCGACGCGTTTAAGACCAGATCGGATTCGCTTATCGACAAGGTCGCCAACATCCTTGGCGACTCGACCGTAAAGAATCCCGATCCAATGACTATCTTCGCCAAGCTTCAGCCGTCCATGACCGAAGGAAGAAAGCTCGCAACGCAAGCGATCACCGATGCGAAGGCGATTCTGACGCCAGCGCAGTGGGCAAAGGTCCCGGAGAGCATCAAGACGCCAGGCTTGCGTCGTGGCGACGGCGAAGGACCCCGATTCGAAAGAGGCGGTCCGGGCGGCTAGCGTGCACGGCTTGTGCGAGGGTATTCTCACACGTCACTAACCCTCCCCCCCCACGCTCGCGAAAATGAAAGGTTTCTTTCGGCGCCTCGGCTGCCTCATAATCGTTTTGGCAATCCTCGTCGGCATTTGGTACTGGTACGCCCGCGTCGATTTGTCTTCAGCCTCCAACCGCGCGGCGGCATCAGCGGGCGGGAGTGCGACTTCCGTCAGCTCCGGCTGGCAACCACTCACCAATGCAGCTGCGGACCGCGGACGCATCGCCGTGCAATCGCTTGGTCGACAATCGGGCCCCGTCTACGCGAATCTCACGCCGGCTGAGGCTGCGTCCTACATCTTCACCGTGATTGCGAAGCAGCTGCCGCCATCAGCCAGGAACGCGGAAGCGTCGATTGTGGGCGACCGACTCTATGTGCGGTCTGATGTCGACCTCAAGGACTTCGGCGGCTCGAAAGCACTGGGTCCCCTCGGGATGCTGCTCGGCGAGCGCGACAGCGTTCGGTTCGGTGGCACGATCAACATGTTGCGCCCTGGATTGGGGGAGTTCCTCGTCCAGGAGTTGAAACTCGGACGATTGGAAGTTCCGACTTCGCTCATTCCACGCCTCTTGAACCAAATGAAGCGCGGAAAGACTGTCGAGGGCATCTCGCAGAATGGTCTTCCGATGGTAATGCCGGCTTACATTTCAGATGTGCGCATCTCAAACGGCAAGATCACTCTCTACAAGAGTGTGCGGTGAGTCGAAGGATTCTCGTCATCGACGACGAGCAGGGAATCCGCGCTGCACTGGGACAGCTGCTCGAGTTCGAGGGATACGAGGTCCGCACCGTCGCTAATGCGACTGACGGAATAGCCGAGTACCAGAAGTGGCGTCCTCATCTCGTTTTTCTCGACGTGAAAATGGCGGGCATGGATGGGATGGAGGCATTGAAGCGCCTGCGTGAGCTGGACCCATCTGCCACGGTTGTGATGATCAGCGGGCACGCTACCATTCGCACCGCGGTCGAGGCGACTCAGGCTGGCGCTTATGAGATTTTGGAAAAACCCCTCGACACCGATCGCATTCTTGTCATGCTACGGAATGCGCTATCGCATCTCGATTTGCAGGAAGAGAATGCCCGACTGAAACAGTCGATCGAAGCGCCTTTCGAGATCGTCGGCAAGACGCCGGTGATGCGCGCCCTGATGGAAAAAATCGAGAAGATTGCTGCGACTCCAGCCCGCGTTCTGATAACCGGTGAGAACGGAACCGGAAAAGAGTTGGTCGCGCGCGCTCTTCATCGCATGTCTCCCCGCGCCACCAAGCCCTTTGTCGAGGTGAACTGCGCCGCGATTCCGGGCGAGCTCATCGAGAGCGAGCTGTTTGGCCACATGAAAGGATCGTTTACGGGAGCCATCTCCGATCGCGCCGGAAAATTCGAGCAGGCGAACAAGGGAACGCTCTTCCTCGATGAGATCGGGGATATGAGTCTTGCGGCCCAGGCGAAGGTGCTGCGAGTGCTTCAGGACAACGTGATCACCCGCATCGGAAGCGCGAAGCCGATCTCGGTCGATGTGCGCGTAATTACCGCGACGAACAAGACGCTCGAGAACGAGATCGCGGCCGGAAAATTTCGCGAGGATCTCTATTACCGGCTCAACGTCGTGCCAATTCACGTCCCGCCGATTCGCGAACGGCGGGAAGATATTCCGCTGCTTGCGCAGTACTTCGCGGCGACGTTATCCGCTCGCGAGGGAATCCCGCCCCGGACATTCACCGCCGATGCGCTTGAGACGCTGAGCTCGCTCGACTGGCCCGGCAACGTACGTGAGCTGCGGAACACTGTGGAGCGGCTGCTGATTCTGGCACCCGACACGCAAATCTCCTCCAGCGACATAGACCGGCTGGCTGGACAGCGCGCTCTCGACGACGCCGGACTCGCGACACTCACGCAGTGTCGCACGTTCGAGGAATTCAAGGATGCGGCCGAGCGCGCCTTTCTCCTCAATAAGCTGCGGGAGAACGACTGGAACGTGTCCGAGACGGCGCGGGCGGTAGAGATGCCGAGGTCGAACCTTTACAAGAAGATCGAGCGATATTCGCTTGCGCGTGAGCATAGCTGACGCCTCGCTCGCATCTCAAACAACGACGGACTGAAATGAAAAAGTTCAACAATTTCATCGGCGGAAAGTGGGTCGCTCCTGAATCGGGCGAGTATTTCGACAATCGAAATCCAGCCGACCGCGGTGATGTGATTGGCAAGTTTCCACTCTCCGACCGTCGCGACGTCGATCGTGCAGTCGAGAGTGCAAAGCGTGGATTCGCGCAGTGGCGCCGCACTCCGGCTCCCGCGCGCGGAGACGTATTGCGCGCGGTCGGCGACATCATGACGAGGCGCAAAGAAGAGATCGCCGACGCGATGACGCGCGAAATGGGGAAGCCGCTCACTGAGACTCGTGGCGACGTGCAGGAGGGAATCGACACGGCTTACTACGCCTCGAGCGAGGGACGCCGACTGTTTGGGAAAACCGTTCCGAGCGAGCTGCGGAACAAGTGGGCGATGAGCTACCGCCGCCCGATTGGCATCGCTGGCCTGATTTGTCCGTTCAACTTTCCGATGGCGATTCCTACCTGGAAGATGTTCCCGGCGCTGGTTTGCGGAAACGCCGTCGTCTTCAAGCCGGCGGAAGACGTTCCTCACACCGGCACATTGCTGGTCGAGATGCTGCTCGAAGCGGGCCTCCCGCCCGATGTCATCCAACTCGTCCACGGCCGCGGGGAGCAGGTCGGAGCAGCGATGGTCGAGCACCCTGACATTCCGCTCATTTCCTTCACCGGCTCGACCGAAACTGGGCGTATCGTTGGTGAGACCTGCGGGCGACTCCACAAGAGACTTTCTCTTGAAATGGGAGGCAAGAACGCGCAGATCGTATTGGACGATGCGGACCTGGATCTGGCTCTCGAGGGCGCACTGTGGGGAGCCTTCGGCACGACGGGGCAACGTTGTACCGCCACCAGTCGTCTTATTCTCCAGAAGAAGATACACGATCGCTTTTTGGCAATGCTCGAGTCGCGCACAGCCGCTCTCAAACTGGGCGACGGAAGAAAGAAGGGGACCGATGTCGGCCCGCTGATCAACGAAGACGCCGTCAGAAAGGTCGAGACCTACGTCGACATCGGTCAGTCGGAGGGAGCGAAGCTGGTGACGGGTGGAGAGCGGCCCGAGAAGCTCTCAAAGGGCAACTTCTTCGAGCCGACGATCTTCGTCGATGTCAAGGCGGGAAGTCGTCTCGAGCAGGAAGAGATTTTCGGTCCGGTTCTTTCTGTGATCAGAGTCAAGGACGCGGACGAGGCTTTCGTCGTGAACAATGATGTGAGGTACGGATTGTCGTCCTCGATTTACACGCGGAATGTCAACACCGCTTTTCGCGCGTTCAATGAGCTCGACAACGGAATTACCTACGTGAACGCACCAACCATCGGCGCGGAGGCTCATCTCCCGTTCGGCGGTGTAAAGCAGACCGGAAACGGGCATCGGGAAGGGGGCTGGGAGGTCTACGAATTCTACTCGGAGACCAAAGTCGGGTACGCCGATTTCTCAGGCACGCTTCAACGAGCTCAAATAGATACCTATCTGGGAACGCCGGACTAACAGCCGCTGTATAGACCGACCATGGACATATACGAACAGAAACGGGCGCACGCACTTGAGCTGGCCAATCGAAAGCGCACGGGGAGCAAGCTCTCCTTCTTTGCGCATTGGGCCAGAATCATTATTGTCTCTCTCGCGCTTTTCGTGGTAATTCGTGCTTTTGGCGTCGAGGCCTTTAAGATCGCCAGTGGCAGCATGGAGCACACTCTGTTCGAGGGTGACTTCCTCCTCATCAACAAGCTCGTATACGGCGCCGGCATCCCCGGCAGCGGTCGTAAGCTGCCCGCCATTCACTCTCCGCGGCGGGGAGACGTAGTCGTGTTCACGTACCCGGTCGATCCGAGCCTCAATTACGTGAAGCGTATCGTAGGCATTCCCGGAGACACGCTCCAGATGCGTGAAGGCGCCCTGATCAGAAACGGGCAGCGAGTGCCTGAACCCTATGTGCAGCACACGCCCGAGGAGGCGGATCAATCAGACGAGGATTTCCGCTGGCAAAAGGCGTATCTGGTGGGTGGGGCGTCGATCGAAAGCTACCGTCCATCTCGTAACAATTGGGGTCCTCTGGTCGTCCCTGGTCATGACTACTTTGTCCTCGGAGATAATCGCGACAACTCGTCGGATTCGAGGTATTGGGGGTTCGTGGCCGACTCTCTTGTGCGCGGCCAGCCGATAGTGGTCTATTATAGCTACGCGCCCGACACCGGAGATCGCCTGGACTGGCTGACTCGCTTACGGTGGAAGCGCTTCGGAGAGATCGTTCACTAAAACTCGCAGTTACTTCGCAGTCCGCAGTTTTGGTCGATCTCTCGATTTCTGAGAGGATGATGCTATCGCTATGAAGGTATCGACGAATCGGAAATCGACCGTCGACGAAGGATCGCTCGATCAGTACCTCCGGGACATCAGCGTCTTTCCCCTCATCACTCGCGAGAAGGAAGTTGAGCTCGCGAAGCTTATCCGACAGAGTGACCAGGAAGCCCTCGATACACTGGTAAGATCGAATCTCAGATTCGTCGTCTCGGTCGCGAAAAAATATCAGAATCAGGGCGTCTCGCTCTCCGATCTGATCAACGAGGGCAACCTCGGCCTCATTCGCGCCGCCCACAAGTTCGACGAGACTAAGGGGATCAAGTTCATCTCGTACGCGGTCTGGTGGATTCGCCAGTCCATCCTTCAGGCGTTGGCCGAGCAGTCGCGAATCGTCCGCGTCCCGCTGAACCGCGCCGGCACTCTGCATCGCATCGGCAAAAGGGCGAGCAGTCTGTTGCAGGAGCTCGGTCGCCAGCCAAGCAATACCGAGATCGCTGAAGGCCTAGACATCAGTGAAGACGAAGTCGCCAAGACGATGATGATCTCGCAGGTGCACTTGTCGCTCGACGCACCGATGACGCCTGGCGAGGATAATCGGCTTCTCGATTATCTGCCCGACAACATGAATCCTACGCCCGACGAGATCACGTTCGAGAAGGCGTTGTCGGAGGCGATTGAGGAATCGCTGTCGTCGCTGAAAGAGCGCGAGTCCAAGATTCTGCGCCTGTACTTCGGCCTTGACGGCGCCGATCCGATGACCCTCGAGGACATCGGTACGCTGCTCCAGATCACACGCGAGAGGGTGCGTCAGATCAAAGAGAAGGCTCTTCTCAAGTTGCGTCACAATTCGCGGAGACGGTCGCTGGAATCATTCCTCGGCTAATCGATGGTCGCAGGCCTGAATGGGTCGGACAGTTGCGTGGGTTCTTTCGCTGGCGCTGTTGCTCTTTACGGGTGTAGTCGGCCTTTACAACGGACTCACCGAATGGGGTGAGGGCCGCACGCCGATGCAGCACTCGGTGACCGCTGGCGTGCTACTCTACGGATTACTCGGTCTTGTCAGCGCGTTCGGAATGTTTCGACGACGCCGCTGGAGTGTCGGCACCGTCATCGCGTGGGCGGTTGCAGTGATCTACGTTCCCGGGGCTGCGGTCCTCGTCTACGGTGGAGAGGACGCGTTTATAAGCTCGGCAATCGCCGCCAGCCTGGGGAGCGCTCTGATCGCGCTCGGCGTTCTTTGGACCGCGCACGTGATGACGCGGAGCGGTACAGAGATCGCAGACTGCAATAGCTAAATGGCGACCTCAAAGGCATTCACCCTGCTGCTTGTTCTTGGTGTGGCGTGCAAGCGCGAGGCACCGGCGACAAGCGATACATCGTCGACCGCGACATCGGCGGCGATCACAGACACCGGGAGCAAGACTATGGCCCTCAAAGTCACATCTTCCGCGTTTCAGCCGAACGGATCGATTCCGTCTCAATACACCTGCGAAGGCAAAGACATCTCTCCCCCACTCGCGTGGTCTGGCGCAGCGGGCAACGCCAAGAGTTTCGCGATGATCGTCGACGATCCGGACGCTCCCGACCCTGCCAAGCCGCAGCGGGTTTACGTGCATTGGGTGGTTTACAATCTTCCTGCGTCGACGACAGGTCTTCCGGAGAACGCGTCTAAAGCCGGTTTACCGAAAGGCGCGGTTCAGGGCAAAAACGACTGGGGGAAAGCGGAATACGGCGGCCCCTGTCCGCCCATCGGGCGGCATCGTTACTTCTTCAAGGTGTACGCGCTCGACACCGCCCTTACAGGATTGTCATCGCCGGCGAAAGCTGATCTCGAGCGCGCGATGAAGGGACACGTTGTCGATCAGGGAGAGTTGATCGGCACTTACCAGAAAACAGGAAAGAAGTAAATAACGTTGCCGACTTACGACCATAAAAAAGGGCCGGAATCCAAATCGATTCCGGCCCTCGGTTTTTGCGAGTTGGCGTACCTAGAGTCCAAGCGCGTTGCTGACGCTGATACGACCGCGACCGTACAACGGATCGATTGGAACCGCGGACTCCTGGATGAGTTCTTTGATTGTCTGCGGCTGCCCCGTCCCGTATTCGGCCATTAGCAGAGCGGCGAGACCCGCCACGTGTGGCGACGCCTGGCTGGTGCCTATGAATCCGCTCAGACGGTTGCCGGCGACGCATACCGTGAGAATCGGAGCGTAGGTGGCGGGCGGAGCTGTGAACCCAGCGATCCGCGTCTTGCTGCAATACGACCAGACCCACGAGGCAATGTCATTTCCCCATGGCCACCTTGAAATCGTGTACCCGCTGGGTGTCGGAGACGCGTTCCCGCCAGGTGCTGCGACGCTTATCGCCGACCTCCCGAAATTTGAATAGAAAGCAGGCGCGTCAGCATCGCCTGTCGCGGTGGGCAATCCGACCGACGCAACGCAAATGACGTGTGGCGCGTCGCAATACGTCACGAATTCGTTTCCATTGTGATCGAGGTCCGCTGCATCATTGCCAGCCGCCACGACAATCAACATCCCGCGCTGTTTGGCGTAGTTGAAGACCCGGTTGATGATGGCGACATAACGTCCTGCCGCGGTTTTGCTGAATCCCCCGCCTAGGCTCATGTTCGCGACGTTTGCTCCGTGATCAGCCGCCCAAAGGATCCCGTTGAGGATTCCACCAAATGAGCCGTAGCCGTTCGAACCCAGAACCTTCACTCCGATGAGCTTCGTCTTCGAAGTGACGCCAGCGAGCGCTACCGCCTTGCTGCTCACTTGCGTCGCGACGTTGGTGCCATGACCGTTGTAGTCCGAGATGGCGTTGCGCGTCGGGAAGAACCTGGTGCTTATGTAGTTGTCCGACGAATCCGATTTCGTTTGGCCCGGTGCGCGAACATAGGTGCTCATGAACGAGGTTGAGCGCGTCAGATCGACGAGTCCGTTCAGGTCCGGCGCGTCGTAATCGATACCGGTATCGAGGATAGCGACCGTCACCGCAGCGCTGCCCAACTTGCCGGCGGCCCACGCCGTCTGGGCTCCGATGGATCTCATGTTCCACTGCCAGACGTAACGGGCGGCGGCAGCGGGGTTCGTTACACTGCTGATGGACGGGTCAGCGAGGTCAGACGCATCGGCTTCGGCCACGCCGGCCGGCACGCCGAGGCCGACTTCAATGTCTGACTCCACATCGGCGACGCCGCTAATCGCAGCAAGCTTGACGGCGCCTGCGGCGTCGAGTCCTGCGACGGTGGCGAACCCGGCGCCTGCATGAGACCAGGTGACCGCTCCACCAAGATTCGCGACACTCTCAGCGAATCCTTTCGGAATCGCATTTCCTCGCATGAGGACGACGTAGTTCCCCGACGTCGTATTGACGTCAACGGCCAATTTCGGCGTGGACGGTGTTTTGAGTGGAGCGACGACATCGGTGGAACAGGCCGCGAGTACGAGCGCGGTTAGCGCCGTTGCCGAAATTGTGCGATGCATGATTGACCCGTCGGAAGGGTGCACCAAGACGCTCTTCCGTAAGGAGGTTACGCAAGAGCTACCCAATTTCGGGCCCCCAAACATATGTGTTAACTAACCCGCGGGTCAATAGAACTTTTTGCCGGAGCGCCGAGTAGCACGGCGCGCCGAAAAAAAATGGGCTGCGAAGGAACTGTCAAACCGCGCGCGATTACATTTCGCCCCATGGCACAACAAGCCTCATTCGACGTGACGACGGGCGTCGACCTCCAGGAGGTCGATAACGCCGTCAATCAGGCGCATAAGGAGATCTCACAGCGCTACGACTTCAAGGGATCACCGGCCACCATCGAGCTCAATCGAACGGAAGGGAAAATCCTCTTGACCGCCGAAAACGACTACAAGATGCAGGCGCTTTGGGACGTGGTTCAGTCGAAGCTGATTCGGCGCCACGTGTCGGTGAAGAATCTCGATCCCGGTGACGTGAAGCCGGGCGGCGGAGATACCGTGCGCCGCGAAATCGCTCTCAAGATGGCGCTCGACGGCGAGACCGCCAAAAAAGTTGCCGCAGCAATCAAGGACGCAAAGCTGAAAAAAGTTCAGGCAGCGATCCAGGGCGATCAGGTTCGTGTGACATCTCCATCGCGCGATGACCTGCAGCAGGCGATCACGCTCCTTCGCGGCAAGGATTTCGGCGTGGAGCTCAAGTTCGGAAACTACCGTTGACGCTAAGATCGCTCGACGTCGCCAACTCCATCATAGCAAAGTGAAGGTCGGCATCATCACCCTCGGCTGCGACAAGAATACCGTCGACAGCGAACGATACCTCGCCCAGCTCTCGGACTATTCGGCCGAGTACACGTCCGAGTTATCCGAGGCAGAAATCATCATCGTCAATACGTGCGGCTTCATCGACGCGGCCAAGAAGGAGTCGATTGATGCCATGCTCGAGGCGGCAGGGTTCAAAACGAGCGGATGTTGCCAGGCAGTCGTCGCGGTCGGCTGCATGATCGAGCGCCACAAGGACGAGCTCCTCGAGTCACTCCCGGAAGTCGACTTGTTCCTCGGGTCTTCCGAAATGCAAAAGCTCGTGCCCGAGTTGAATGAGCGCGGCTTGCTCGGCGATCGAAGCGAGCAGCTCCAACCCGGAGTTCGACTCTACACGGGTGATCTGCGGCACGTCCGCTACATGAAGGTCAGCGAAGGCTGCGACCACGGCTGCGCGTTTTGCGCTATTCCGTTAATGCGTGGCAAGCACCGCTCTTTTGCCCTCGAAGAGATCTTGCGCGAAGCGCAGCTGCTCGAGCTCCAGGGCGCGCGAGAGCTGAACCTCGTGGCTCAGGATCTGGCGCATTACGGACGCGACCGACGCGACGGAGTCAAGCTTCCCGAGCTTCTCGAAGCGCTGGTCGCAGAGACGTCGATTCCGTGGATTCGCATGCTTTATCTGTACTCGGCTGGAATTACGGACCGTCTGCTCGAAGTCGTTGCCCGGGAAAATCGCGTACTGCCGTACCTGGACATGCCGATTCAGCACGGCTCCGATCTCGTGCTCGCGCGAATGCGACGGCCGGAGAGAAAACGGACTATTCGTGAGCGGGTCAGGAAGTTTCGCGACGCCGTTCCCGATGTCGCGATTCGCACCACTTGCATAGTCGGCTTTCCAGGCGAAACGGACGAACAGTTCGACGAGCTGCTCGAGTTTCTGGAAGAGATGCAATTCGAGCGCGTGGGCGGTTTCACCTATTCGGCGCAGGAAGGAACGCGTGCGGCGCAATACTCCGACGACGTGCCCGAAACTGTGAAGCGCGAGCGACTGGAGCGGTTGACAGAGCTCCAGCGGGCGATCACAGCGGAGAAATATGAATTGCGCATCGGTCGGACCGCCCTGGCTTTGATAGATCGGTCCGACGCAGAACAGAGCACATCGCAGGCGCGACTCCCATGGCAGGCTGACGACATCGATGGCGTGACGCAGATCGATGAAGTGCTGGCGCCCGGAACTATTGCCGAAGTCGCGGTCGAAGAAGTGGTCGACGATTATGACTTTCAGGCGTCCGTGATTCGCGTCGCGCTACCTGCCGGCGCCACGGAGCGGCGGCGCATCGCCCGTCAGCTTCCAATCACGCAGGAAACGATCGGCAGCTACGGCCGTTGATGACCGGTTCGAACGCGTCGAAGCAATCGAATAATCGAACGCGCTCGGCTGAGATCATGAAGCGCGCGCAAGAGCTCTTCCCGGGCGGAGTCAATTCCCCCGTGCGGGCCTTTCGCGGAGTTGGAGGAGATCCAATCGTGGCTGCGCGCGGAGAGGGCGCGCGCATCTGGGACGTCGACGGTAATGAATACATCGATTTCGTCCTTTCGTGGGGACCTCTGGTTCTCGGCCACGCATCGCCAATCGTACTCGATGCACTCGACGAGGCGATGCGGAGAGGCACCAGCTTCGGCATGCCGACGGAGGTCGAGGTCCAGCTCGGCGACTTGATCAGACAGCGGATGCCGCACGTCGAAATGATGCGCTTTGTCGCGAGCGGCACCGAGGCCACAATGAGCGCGATAAGACTGGCCCGCGCGTTCACCAGTCGTGATACCATCCTTAAGTTCGATGGGTGCTATCACGGCCACGCCGACTCGTTCCTTGTGCATGCGGGTTCCGGGGTCGCGACGCTCGGCCTGCCGGACTCGCCCGGGGTCCCCGCCGAGCTGGCTGCTCTGACGCTGACGGCGCCGTTCAACGATCTCGAAGCCGCGACTCAGCTCGTCCGCGACAACAAACGGGGAGTCGCGGCGATCATTGTCGAGCCGGTCGTCGGCAACGCCGGCTTTATTCCTCCTGACCACGGTTTTCTCGAAGGATTGCGAGCGCTGGCCGATACTGCCGGCGCCCTACTTATCTTCGACGAAGTCATGACCGGCTTTCGCATCGCCGCGGGAGGGGCGAAGGAGCGATTTGCCGTCACCGCCGATCTTACGGCGCTCGGAAAAGTCATCGGCGGCGGCCTCCCAGTTGGCGCGTACGGTGGAAGGCGCGACATCATGGAACGTGTTGCGCCTTCGGGCCCGGTATATCAGGCGGGCACCTTATCTGGAAATCCTCTGGCGATGGCAGCCGGCGTTGCCACCCTTACTGCCCTAAGCCCGGGCCTGCAGGCAAAGATCGAGAAGCGCACCAGCGCGCTGGTCGAAGGTTTGCAAAAGATTGCCGATGATCTCGGCGTTCCGCTCACTGCGGGCTGCGCCGGATCAATGTGGGGGTTCTTCTTCAGTAGCAAGCGCGTGCGTAATTTCTCCGATGCCAAGGCATCGGACGTGAATCTGTTTCGTCGATTCTTTCACGCGGCTCTGGACCGAGGAGTGTATTTGGCACCTTCAGCCTTCGAGGCGTGCTTCATGTCGGCAGCGCATGGCGATGCCGAAGTGGAGAGCGCGCTCAGCATATTCCGAGAAGCGATGGAGGCAGCGGTTGACTAGTGTAAATTGGCGGCGGCTTCTTACGTGGGTAATCGCGTCCACCGTCCTGCTCGTCGCAGCCTGCGTTTCCCTCGCTCCCCCTCGTGGTGGCGGTGGGGCAAACGTCCCTGTTGTACGAGGCGTTTACAGAAGCGGCGCGAACCAGCTTGTGAGGATCGCTCTTGTAGCGGATTCGGCGCGCGGAGTCTCGGCCACAGGCGAGTGGGGCCTATTCGAACCTGGCAAAAACTCGCCAATCTCGCGGTTCCAACCAGGGCAGGAATTGAGCGTGCGAGTACTCCGGGACTGCAACTCGGCTGGTTACTGCACCAGTAACGTAGTGCTGGATCCGGGAGCCGTTCTGAGCACGAGCAAAGCTCCTATCAGTATCCGTCCGCTGCATGACGATTCCTTTGTTACCTGGAATGGAAAGCGATACCGCGGAGAGGTAGTGATCACCGCCGGCGATTCTGGTCTGCTAGTCGTCAATCGACTGACAATGGATTCCTACCTGCGCGGCGTCGTCCCGCTGGAGATCGGGAATCGGACCGCGGCGGAGTTCGCAGCGGTGCAAGCACAGTCGGTTGCTGCGCGCACGTACGCGTACAAGCATCTCACGACCGCGCGCGCCTTCGACATGTACGCCACCGTTCAGGACCAGGTCTACGGCGGAGTCGACGCGGAAAAACCGCAATCCGACTCCGCGATCATGACCACGGCAGACGTCGTCGTTCTCTACAACGGGCAGCCAATCAGCACCCCTTATCACTCGACTTGCGGCGGAAGCACCGCCGCGGTCACTGAAGTATGGTACAATCAGCCCGACGAGCCTTATCTCAGACCGGTGAGTGACAGAATTCCGGGCACCGATCACTACTACTGCGATCCGTCACCTCGGTTCAGCTGGACGCAAAGCTACGATGCGGCGGGACTCCGCGCGGTGATGGAGAAGTATCTCGCGGGTTATACCAACGCCCCCAAGACCAACCTCGGCAAGATTACGGACGTTAGAGAGGCGGGACGTACGCCGTCGGGCAGAGTCGCTGCGCTCACGGTGCAGACAGAAAGCGGCAGTTATACTCTCCGTGGCAACGACATACGATTCGTGTTGCGCGATCCGAAGGGTGCGATCCTCAACAGCACATACTTCACGTTCACGAAGGATACGGGCGGCGGGGAAGTCACGAATCTCACGGTGAACGGACGCGGGTACGGTCATGGAATCGGAATGTGCCAGTGGGGCGCGATCGGGCGCGCGCGAGCCGGGCAGAACTATCGTACGATTCTAGAGACTTATTACCCGGGGACGACGATTGGCCGAATCGCCGGTTAGCACCAAAGACTCGAAAGCGACAAAGGACGTCCGCCTCGGGCTCGTCGGCGCTGGGGCAATTGCGCAGCTGGCGCATCTGCCCGTGCTCTCGAAGATCAAAGGCGCGCAGCTCATTGCGCTCTGTGACAACGACGGACCGAAAGCAAGCGCGATCGCGGAACGGCTCAAGGTCCCGGATGTGTTCACCGACATCGAGGACCTCCTCGAGCTCGATCAGGTCGATGCGGTCGTCATTGCTACACCGAACCACCTGCACGAGCCGCACGTTCTGCGCGCGCTAAAGTCCAAGGTCGACGTGTTGTGCGAGCGCCCACTTTCGCTCACCTCGCGCGGCGTCGATCGCATTCTCGCCGCCGCCAAGCAGGCGGGCCGAAAAGTCGTCGTCGGCAACAACCATCGTTTCCGCAGCGACGTCCAGCAGCTCTATCGCTTCCTACAGGGTGGCGAGCTCGGACGCCTCATCGGTGTGCGGTCGGGTCAATATCAGTTCGCGACGAGTCGCACAGGTTGGCGGTTCAGAAGGCCGGAGGCTGGTGGCGGAGCTTTCTTCGAGCATGGTTATCCCCTTGTCGATTTGGCGCTTTGGGTTGCCGATTTTCCCGAACCGGTGCGAGTTACCGCGCACATGGATCGCGCTCGCGGTGCTGGCACGGTTGAAGACTCGATGCTGGTGCACGTCGAATGCGCCGGCGGAATCAACCTTAGCTTCGATGTGTCGTGGTCTTACGTCGGGCAGGAAGAACGGTGGTGGTTCGAGGTACTCTCGGGTCGCGGAAGCGCCCGCCTGGCGCCGCTGCGCGTGGTCAAGATGCTAAATGGGAAACCGACTGATGTGTCGCCGAGTGGAGCAGCGGCGCGCGAGAGCGTGTTCCTCCAATCGTACCGCGCGGAGCTCGCGCATTTCATTGCCGTGGTGAATGAGACGACGCCCTATGAGCCGCCCGATGATCAGTTGGCTGTGATCAAGTTGATGGAAGCGATCTACAAAGCCGCGGAAGACGGCAAGGAAGTTCGTCTGTAGAACGTGAGACGGTAAACCGTCCACCACACCGCCAAATTGATCGGAAGAGCGAGCGCTATGATCTCTCCATTTCGCTCATCGAAGAACGGAATCCCCTGCGCGACGAATCCGAACAATGAAAGCGCGGCGATGAATCCGGCGAGTTTTGCCGCTCTCGAAACTCCGCGCAGTCGGTAGACGGATAATGGAATCAGCAGGACCAGAGCGATCGAAAGCGGATTGAAGTGCATCAGGTTTTCGTTCCGTCCCATGAAGTAGTGCTTGGTGAAGAACCACGCAAAGAGGAGAGCGAGTCCGCTGATACCCGCGATGAGACTCCACAGCGTCGCCAGGCCGGTCGCGGCAAATAAAGCGGCGCGATGTCCTCCCTCGGCGCTTCTCACCAGGACAACCAGCAGGGCAGCGAACACAATCCCAACCGCGACAAACAACGGCAGATAGTTCGGGGGCGACGATGGCTCAGGGGCACGGCCCGCGGTGAATAGCACCGATTCTGATCGCACCAGGGGAATCGGCGACCCGGTGCTGTCGCTGATGCTCACTGACCGGAGATCATTGGCCATTCGCACCGGCAGAAACATTTCGTCCCACGCGGAGATGGGTTTGTCAGCTGGATGGCCGAGTGCGAGAGTGATGCCTGTATAGAGTGGAATATCGCCGGTCATCAATCGCTGTGTGTGCCAGCGGTAGCTTCCCGACGTCATTCTGGATACCGTCGCTGTCTGGAGCTGGCCACCCAGTGCGTGGTCGAGCGCATCTCGAAGGCGCGTGGAGCAGTTGTCGCGATAGTAGTCGTAACGATAAAACTTGTTCTGGGGCAGTGCGTTCCACTGCACGAACTGCTGTAGCTTCAGTCGCTGTGCGGGAGAGAAGTTGAGCTCCTGGGATAGAATCGATCGGTTGCGCGCCTTGTAGTATCTGAGCATCCCGGCGAGGTCGATGCCTTCCATCCAGTAGCGGGTGTCACCGGTTACGAATCGCCACACAAAATGCGGCTGATTGAAATCGAACATTCCCCAGTTGTAGGTAATGTCGGTGCCGCTCGCGCGATCTCTGATCCAAATCGCGTTGTGTCCAAACCGTTCCCACACCACGTCGCCCCAGCCGAATGTGAGGAGGTACACTGTGAGGTTCGAGCCCGGCTCGGTCGGTTGTGTGGCGTTAGTTGCTGGCGCAGGTGCGACGTTGGACGGCGCCTGCGGGGGAATTTGCGCGTGGACCGGCGCGATCAACACGCCGGCCAAAAGAAAAGCCCTGACAATAGGGCGCAGCTCCAAAACGTCGGCGAAAAGAAAAGCCCTGGTAATAGGGCGCAGCTTCATCGCCGAAAGATGCACGTTCAAGCGCGTTCGTAGGAGTGCGCGCTATGCAGAAAAAAGAGGACCCGCCAATCGGCGTTCGCTCCAAAAAAAGAGGACCCGCCAATCGGCGGGCCCTCCTGTGTTACTTGGTGCTTAGCGACTGTGGGCCGCCATCTTCTCGCTCTCGCGCTGAGAAGTGGTTGTCGATTTCTGCCCGGAAGTTTTTCCGGTCATGTGCTGATTCGAAACATTCCCGCTTCCCACCGCGGCTTGCTGCTTCTGCTGCATTGCGCCGCCGATCTGAATGCGCTTCGGCTGCGGCAGCGCCGCCTTGGGAATGTGGATTGACAGAATGCCGTTCTCGAACTCAGCCTTGATTTGCTCCTCGTCGATTCCCTGAGGCAGCTGGAAGGTTCGGAAAAACGAGCCATAGGTGCGCTCAACAACGTGATAGCGATTTTCCTCGCCTTCTTTTCTTTCGGTCTTTTTCTCGCCGCGGACCGTCAATATGCCGTTCTCGGCGGTGAGCTCGACATCCTCCGGCTTGAGGCCGGGCAGCTCCAGATCCAAGCGGATTTCGCTGTCATTTTCCTTGATGTCGACGGCGGGAGTCCAGTTGAAGCCGTCGCGCGTAAACGTGTCGTCGAACAGCCGGTCAATCTCCCGCCGGAGCCCGAAAATGGGCGATGTCGTCATTCCGTATAACATTTTCGTCTCCTATGGTTGAGGTTTTTCCCCGTATGATAGACCAAGAAAATGCCGCAATGCGCATACCACCCAAGCTCGTCATTTCGGCAAATCAGTTTGTAGTTTGGGCAATGCTGAGTCAGACTTGCAGACGAGCCTCTCGCGCAGGAGCTGATCCGCAGCCGAGGTCTTAACTTGTTTAAGGAGTCCGATTTAGCTATACTTGTCAGCTACACAAGAAACCTTAAGAGATAGTAATGAAGCCCGATATTCATCCAGTTTATGCTACCGCCACCGTCAGGTGCGCGTGCGGAAATACATACCAGACTAGATCCACTCAGGCGGAGATTCACACCGACATCTGCGCCCAATGCCACCCTTTTTTCACGGGCAAGCAGAAGCTCGTCGATACCGCCGGACGCGTCGAGCGCTTCCGTCAGAAGTACGGCAAGCAAGCCGCTGGCTCTAGCAGCGAAAGCTGAGTCTCCACGACCGTCTGAGGGACGCCATCGAGCGTGCCTCCGAGGTAGAGCGAGAGCTCTCCGATCCGAAGACTGTAAGGGACCAGCAGCGCATGGCTGCGCTGGGTCGAGAGCACCGCCATCTGCAGCCACTGGTCGAAATGGGGAACAAGCTGCAGAGGTACGAGCAGGAGCTCGCCGGGACGCGCGAGCTCGCCGACTCTGACGACCCCGAGATGGCGCAGGAAGCCAAAGCGGAAGCAGCGCGCCTGGAGAAATCCATCGCCGCTCTGCTCGAACAGATAAAGCCCGCGCTCATTCCACACGATCCACTCGACGACCGACCCGCAATCGTCGAGATAAGAGGGGGTACAGGCGGCGACGAAGCCGCGATCTTTGCCGCGGATCTGTTTCGAATGTACACCCGCTTCGCCGAGGGCCGCCGGTGGCGTATCGAAATGATATCGCAGTCCGACGGCACGCTGGGCGGAATGAAAGAAGCGATATTCAAGGTCAAGGGTGAAGGCGCCTATGGCGCCATGCGCTGGGAGTCGGGAGTGCATCGCGTGCAGCGAGTTCCAGTGACCGAGAGCCAGGGCCGCATTCATACTTCCGCAGCGACAGTGGCCGTGCTTCCCGAAGCGGAGGAAATCGATCTCAAGATTGAAGACAAGGATTTGCGCATCGACGTTTTTCGCTCCTCTGGTCCTGGTGGCCAGAGCGTGAACACTACCGATTCCGCGGTTCGTATCACGCACATCCCGAGCGGAATCGTGGTCAGCCAGCAGGATCAGAAATCACAGCTGCAGAACAAGCTGAAGGCGATGGAAGTTCTGCGCGCCCGCTTGCTGGACGCAAGAATCGCAGAGCAGGAAGCTGCCCGCGCGCGCATGCGCAAGACCCAGGTCGGCACCGGCGACCGCTCGGCCAAAATCAGAACCTACAATTACCCGCAAAATCGGGTTACCGACCATCGGATCAATCTGACCCTTCACGAGCTGACGAAAGTTTTGGACGGAGCGATAGACCCCTTCATCGAGGCTCTCAAAGTTGCCGACATCGAGGAGAGGCTCGGTGAGCAGTAGCGGCGGTTCGTATTTCCCGACGACGCTGCCGATCGGCACGATTGGCGATTTGCTCGCCGGATGCACCTCGATGTTGAAAGCAGAAGGCTTGCCAGAACCGGAGCGCGAAGCGCGGGAGATTGTCGCTGCCGTGCTCGACGTGCCGAAATTCTGGGCCGCCGCGAATGCAGTCGCCGACGCTTCACCGCAGGTCGCCAGAGCGGTGATTCGCGCCGCCATGAAACGCGCGAGCGGAGCGCCGCTCGCATACGCTGTCGGACGCGCGTCTTTCAGGCATCTGACCCTCCAGGTTGACGAACGCGTCCTGATTCCGCGGGTCGAGACAGAGCTCCTGGTCGAGCGCGTGCTGGAGCGGGCGACCGCGACGACGCGAGCGATCGCTGATATCGGAACGGGATCGGGAGCGATCGCTCTTTCGCTGGCATTCGAGGGAGAATTCGCGCGGGTTTTCGCTACGGACATCTCACTCGACGCTATCGATGTTGCGGCAGCCAATGCGCAATCGCTGGCGAAGTCATTGAAGTCACCGATTCACTTCCGCCACGGCTCGCTGCTTGCCCCGCTCGCCGGTGCAAAACTCGATGCGATCGTGTGCAATCCGCCGTACGTCAGCTTTGCCGAGATCGCAGATCTTCCGGCGGATGTCCGCGACTGGGAGCCTGCTATCGCGTTACTGTGTCCGCAGGACGGATTGTCGGTCACACGTTCGCTTGTCGGCCAAGCGCCTCAGGTGCTCTCGTCGGGTGGATTTCTTGCGCTCGAGGTCGATGCCCGCCGGGCGGGAACCGTGGCAGAGATGATCGCAGTCGATGGGCGATACGCCGAGATCGAGGTACTGCTCGATCTCACGGGGCGCGAGAGGTTTGTCTTCGCGCGGCGCATGTAGCCTCATGACGAGAAAGGAGAAGCGATGCTGGAGGAGAAAGGCAAGGAACTTGGCCGGCTGATCGGGCAGAGCTCCGAGTATCAGGCGCTCAAGCGCTCGAGCGAAGCGCTGAATGACGATCGCGAAGCGGTGACTCTCCTCCAGCAGATGGAAAAGTTGCGCGGAGAGGCGCAGCAGCTGATCCAGCGCGGCGAGAACCCCACGCCGGAGATGGAGCAACAGCTCGACAACTTGCTCGAGAAAATCCAGGCGCAGCCCGCCTATCAGCGCGCTGTCGTCGCTCAGGAAAACTTCGACAAGCTAATGCTGCGCGTGAATCAGTGGATCATGGATGGCATGAAAAAGGGCGCGGCGAGTCCAATAATCACGCTCTCCTGAGAATGGTCCGGACACGCGGAAAACTCATAGTCTTCGAGGGTGCTGAAGGCGCGGGCAAGACGACGCAGATCCGGTTGCTGGCTGAGCGTCTGGGCGCGGCTGGCGTGTCGTGCGTGGCGGTGCGAGAGCCCGGCGGCACTCCCGTTGGCGACGCAATCAGAGAGATTTTGCTTCACCCTGAAAAAGAGATCACCGCTGCCACCGAGGCTCTTCTTTTCATGGCCTCGCGCGCGGAGCTGGTTGCGCGAGAGATTCTACCCGCTCTTGCCGAGGGAACAGTGGTTCTGGTCGATCGGTTTTTCCTCTCGACCTATGCCTATCAGATCGTTGGGCGCGGCCTCTCGGAGCCCGAGGTACGCGCCGCGAATCGTTTGGCGACTGGAGGTATCGTTCCTGATCTGACTCTACTCATCGACGTTCAGGCGCACGAAGGACTGGGCCGCGCCGATGCTCGTGGCTCGCGTGACAGAATCGAGCGAACCGGCGACGAGTTCCATCAGCGGGTCACCAGTGCCTTTCGTCAATTCGCGGATCCAGAGTGGCAGCACTCCCATCCCGAGTGCGGACCCATCAAGTTGATAGATGGAACGGATGACGAGATTACTGTACAGGCGCGAGTCAGCTCCGCGCTCGCCGCAACCTTCCCACAAACTTTCGGCAGTATAAGAACTCCAAGAACCGCATGAAACTGAAACTCTCGAGCTCCTCTGCGAGCACGCGCACAGTCGTTGTCGCTGGCACCCTGCTAGGCTCTCTGGTAACGGGCGGCTGGCTACTCCAGCGCGGCGCTCGCACCGGGAACTTCACCGCGTACGAAGGGGCGCAGTTGTTCGAGAGCGTTTTCCGGCGCGTCGAGAACGATTACGTCGACCCGGTCACAGACTCGGCGCTATACCGCAAGTCAGTGGACGGAGTGCTCCATGAGCTCAGGGATCCGTACTCGACATTTCTGCCGCCGGACCGGTTTGCGCGGCTCAACGAGAGTACTTCGGGTAACTACGCCGGACTTGGAGTCGAGGTAGATATCCGTGACGGTTGGCTGATCGTGGTTGCTCCGCTTCCCGGCGGCCCAGCCGAGCGCGCGGGCCTCCAGCCGGGGGATCGCATCACCGAGATCGCGGGAAAGCCGACCAAGGGCTGGACGAACGAGGAGGCATCGCGGGTCTTGCGTGGGAAGCCGGGCAGCTCCCTCACTCTCACGATCGAGCGTCCCGGAATTACTGAACCAATTGAGCTCAGACTTCAGCGCACGACGATTCATCAAAGCGCGGTCCGCAGAGCGTCGATGCTGAACGAAGGCGTAGGATATATCGATCTAAAGGCATTCAGCGATTCCACCGCTAAGGAGCTGAACGGCGCCATTGCTGGTCTCCTGTCGCGCGGAATGAAGACGCTCGTGCTCGATCTGCGCACGAATCCCGGCGGTCTGCTGACTCAGGGTGTGAGGGTGTCCGACCTGTTTCTCAGCCCGGGCCAGAAGATAGTGAGCATGCGTGGGCGGTTGCCGGAGTCAAATCGTGAGTACGCCGACACAGCGCTGCAGCGCTGGCCGCAGCTTCCGCTCATGGTGCTCGTCGACGGACGTAGTGCGAGCGCGGCCGAGATCGTTGCTGGCGCGCTGCAGGACCACGATCGTGCCGTGCTGATCGGTACTCCGACTTACGGAAAGGGAAGTGCCCAGAGCGTCATCTCGTTTGGGGATCAAGGGGGGCTCAAGATCACTACGGCGCGCTGGTTCACGCCGGCTGGCCGTTCGATCACGCGGCGCTTTCCCAGCGATGATGACTCGGAAGAGGCGCCTCCCCCCAAACGCCAGAAATTCCATACCGATGCCGGTCGTATTGTTTATGGCGGAGGCGGCATTACTCCAGACGTTATCGCCGGCGACAGCACGACACCAATCGCTGAAGGAAACTTTCTCCGCGCCCTCGGCGCAGACGCTGCCCACTTCAGAGACGCGCTTGCAGATTACGCGCTGTTTCTGAAAGCGACGCGCGGCGTGACCACACCTGACTTCGTCGTCACGCAAGCAATGCGAGAGGAGGTGTGGAACAGGATGAAGGCGCGTGGCATCGACATTCCGCGCGGCATCTATGACGAGGCCGAGCCGCTCGTTTCGCGTCTGATCGGTTTCGACATCGCGCGCTACTTATTCGGAACCGAAGCGGAGTTTCGGCGCCGTGCTTCGGTGGACAAGCCGCTCCAAAAAGCGCTGGAGCTCGCGCGTGGAGCGAAGTCAGAGCATGACCTGCTGCGAAAGGCAATGGCACAGGCGGCTGCTAGCGATACTCTTGACGATGGCGACGGAGGAGGTCAGTGAGCGAACGGGTCTTCATCATCGGTCCCGGTCACGTAGGGCGCGGACTCTTCCGCGCCTTTCGCGCATCAGGAGTCGAGGTCGTTGGACTTCACGGTAAACGACCGTCTGGTGTGGCGACCTCGACCGGAAACATCCCTCACGAGGCATCGCGAGCGAATGTGGTGATCGTATGCGTGCGCGACCCGCAGCTCGACCAGACTATGGAAGAAGTCACCGTTGCGGCAACAGACGGTCGCATCGCGCGAGGAACCGTCATCCTGCACACCTCGGCGATAGCGGAGCCCGCAGGTCTCACTGCGCTCACGCAAGCGGGATTCCCGAGCGGAACTTTCCATCCGCTCGTCCCGTTCAGCGATCCAGAGGTTTCCGCCGAGCTGCTGCGAAAGGGATGGGTTGGCGTTGACGGCGATAATGCCGCGAAGAATGCATCTCGTCGTCTCGCTGGTCATCTCGGCGCGCGCGTGCTGGAGATTCCACCTGGGAGGAAGCCGGCGTACCACGCGGCAGCCGTTATCTCTTCCAATTTTCCCGTTGTTCTCGCGTCTGTCGCGGGACACCTGCTGCACGACATTGGAATTCCCGATGCGAGCGCGTATCAGGCGGTCGAGAGCTTGATGAGCGGAGCGCTTGCCAACATGAGGCAAGCGCTACCCGACGATGCGCTGACCGGTCCAATCGTGCGCGGCGATGCGGAGACGGTAGGGAAGCATCTGCGCGCTTTGCACGGGCACCCGGCAGCGTTGGCTGTCTACCGGGCTCTCAGCCTAGCCGCAATAGAGATCGCCAGGCAGCGTGGGGTCGATTCGAAAAAGCTGGCGGCGCTCGGGGGGTTGGTAAGGAGCGGTCATTAAGCCGGGAAGGGCCACAGTAAAGATCGAGGTCGCTCTGCTGCATCCACAAAACAAAAGCGGGGAGCGGTTAGCGTCGCAGCCGTGTAGCTGGGAGCTTCATACTGCCGTTAGGATTCGATGCTGCCAATCGCGCGAGTTCGTCCGCAACTCGCTTTACTCAAGCGGGACCGAGACTCAACATCCGAAGCAGGCTAAAGCTCCGAGCTTAGCTGCTGCAAAGCTCTCCGCTCCCCGCTTCTGTTTTGTCGATGTTGCCGAAGCGGTATGCCTTGAATATCCCACCTAGAACGTCACCCCCGCAGCCTGATCGACAATTTTTGCGCCCTTCGGGACCGTGAATCGAAAACTAGACCTGTTCAACGGCGGATTCGCCGTGAATCTCGTAACGACGACGTGGCGTCGCAGTCCATTCGCCGACTCGACATCGAACTGCCTGATGCTGGAGTCGTTGTCGTCGATCCAGACTTTTGCGCTGGTGAATTCCGTGTTGGATCGCTTCGGAATGAGCGTGACGATGTGAGCCGCGCGACCTCCAACAGCCGCTGTCCCTGACGACGTTACAGTGAAGCGCGTCCGTGGCGAATTCAGAAACTGATCGGCCGGATCGACACCGCTTGCGCTGCCGCGGGTGTAGGGCATTCGCACAACCTGGCCCGGCGCGCTACTCGGTAGGTATATCCAGAGTGTCGACCCGTCTGCCGCAACACGATCGCCGCTGTCGAAATTGATGCTCAGAAGATTCGGCTTTTTGCGCAGAATGACGCCGCTGGTGGTCTGCGTACTGCCGGTGAGCGGATTGGTCAGCGTCTGCCGAAATTCGGCGCGCATGCTGCTGAGTCGCGCGTAAGCAGCGACCGCGCGATCGATAATCGCATCAGCGCTTTGTGCGTGAGCCGCAGACGGCAACAGGGCGAGTAACACCATCGCAAGCGAACGAAGTTTCATAGGGAACAGGTACCCGGCAGGGCTTATGCCGTTCCTGTTTTCGGGGATGGGATATTGCGGCCGATCGCGGCTGCGACTGCGCGCAACTCGGCGACCAATTGAGTGAACTGGTCGGGATATAGAGACTGTGCACCGTCTGACAACGCTCGATCGGGT
>DASWCI010000367.1:0-3136 GCA_036390195.1 Gemmatimonadaceae bacterium | reverse complement strand
GCGGAATCCGGCTCGATCGCGTTGCGCGTGAGGGGCGCGGGAAAAAAGCAGGAGATCATTCCCGTCGCTGACTTCGTTGCGCGCGTCGAGGATGAGCTCGCAACTCGGGCGCTAAAACCTTGACGGCAGTTCCTCAGTCTTATCCTCGACCTGTCGAAGCATACGGTGCAAGACCTTACCGACCTGTGTCTTCGGCAGCTCGGTGACGAACTCGTACTTCGCCGGAACCTTGTACGGGGCTAGCCTGTCGCGGCAGTAGGACTTGAGCTCGGAGGGTGTCACCGTGCAATCCGATCGGAGGACAACGAACGCCTTCACGACCTCGCCGCGCATTTTGTCCGGAAGGCCGACAACGCCGACTTCCGCCACCGTCGGGTGTGACGAGATTACCTCTTCGATCTCGCGCGGCCATACCTGAAAACCGCACGTCTTGATCAGATCCTTTTTTCTATCGACGATAAACAGGTACCCATCTTCATCGAGATAACCCAGATCACCCGTGTAAAGCCGGCGCTCGCCACGATCATTCGTGCGAAGCATCTCGCGCGTCTCGTCAGGCTTCTGCCAGTAGCCGCGCATCAACTGTGGCGCGCTGATAACGATCTCGCCGATCTCCCCAGCCGGAACAGGCGTGCGTCCATCTTCGGCATCCACGATGGAAACGTGCACATCGGGCAGCGGCATCCCCACCGAGCCTAGCTTTTTCTCTCCCACGACCGGGTTTGCAATCACCGCCATTTGCGCTTCGGTGAGTGAGTAACCTTCCACGATTACTCCACCGGTCAGCTCCTCGAATCGTTTTTTCGTCTCTGCCATTAGCGGAGCCGCGCCCGAGAAGCAAAGCTTGATGGAGCTGAAGTCCACTTTCCCTTCACGTGCCATCGCATGATTCATGATTCCATTGAGGAGCGTCGGCACCGTGCAGATGAAGGCGGGCTTGACGTTGGCTATCTCTTTCAGGAAATCGCGAAGGTCGCGCGGATTGGGAATCAATGCGATGGGATTGTGATTGATGAACGCCAGACTCTGGACACCGGTGTTCCCGTATGTGTGGAAGAGTGGAAGCGGCAGCATGATCTTGTCAGTCCACTCGTTCATTGCCGGACGCAGCCAAGCCTGAAGCTGATGACCGGCGACCACGATTCCTCTGTGCGATCCGACTACGCCCTTTGGCGTACCAGTCGTCCCTCCGCTCATCAGAATTACCGCGGCGTCATCGAGACTCGTCTGAACCCGCGGCGGCATCACGCCTCGAAATCTTCTCAGCAGTCTGCCAAAACGGAAATCATCCGCAGCAACGTTTATGCGATCGCCCTCCTTTCTCTCCCTGAAGACCGTGTAGGCAAGACGGAGAAACCACGGCAGGTACTCCTTGATGTTCGTGGCGATGACTCTCTTCACGGACGTACGGCCCTGAATGCTCTTCACCTTTCCGTAGAAGCGATTGAGCACGATCACAGTCTCGGCGCCTGTCGTGCGTAGCGCGTCCTCCATCTCGCGCTCGCTATAGGTCGGATTGAATGGAGACGCGATCGCGCCAACTTTCCAGGCGGCGAACTCGGACACCAGAAA
Source organism: Gemmatimonadaceae bacterium (assembly GCA_036390195.1). Taxonomy (GTDB): domain Bacteria; phylum Gemmatimonadota; class Gemmatimonadetes; order Gemmatimonadales; family Gemmatimonadaceae; genus UBA4720. Next base: position 1,564 of record DASWCI010000367.1, on the reverse strand, counting down.
TTGCGGGCAATTGGGCAGACAGATAGCAACTCTGTCCCCTTCATTAACTCCCATCTCACCTAGCGCGGCACCAAGCGCGTTACTCTGATCGTCGAGCTGACGGTAGGTTATCGTCGAGCCTTTGAAGAGCAGAGCAGGGCGATCTGGCCATCGCGCTGCAGCCTCTCGGAGGAAATCAGTGAGACTCCTGTCGGGATACGGCTCCAGCGTCGACGGAACTCCATCGTCGTAGTTTGCGAGCCATCTGGGTGCAGTCATTGCAATCTCCATGAAGCTTCGCCCGGTGGTCTGAGTATTCGAGCCATTCGATTTCTCGTTCCGTGATGCTGCTGACCTAACAATGCTTTAGGTTGATGATGGGCGCTGTACGTAGAGCTACGTAGTAACAGCCACGTTTCGACTGGCGGGCACTCTAATGGCAAGCATAACCGGGCTCCATCACGTCACTTGCATCTCCGGCGACGCACAGGACAACGTCGATTTCTATTCAGGCGTGCTAGGTATGCGCCTGGTGAAGAAGAGCGTCAATCAGGACTCACCAGGTACTTACCATCTCTTTTATGCCGACGGCGAAGGTCATCCCGGAACCGATATCACCTTCTTCCCCTGGCCGGAAATGCCGCCGGCCAAACCAGGTGTCGGGCTGTCGATGGAAGTCTCGCTCGCCATTCCGCTGGGCAGCATCGACTATTGGGTGGATCGACTGGCGGAGCACCATCTCTCAGTAAGTGAGATCGAGATCAGACGTGGAACGTCTGCGCTTCCATTCACCGATCCCCACGGCTTGCCACTCACCTTGCACGAAACCGGTGACGATCGGGACTTCACGCCGTGGCGCGACAGTGCGGTGCCGGTGGAAAAACAAATTCGCGGGCTTCACTGCATCCGCTTGTGGGAGCGCGATCTCCAGCTGACGTCAAGTTTTCTCACTGGAATCCTCGGCTTCGTCGATATTGGCGAGGAGAACGAGTGGTTTGGTTTCGAGATTGGTGGCGGAGGATCGGGCCGCTATCTGGAGGTCCGCGAGATTCCGGACGCCGAGCGTGGCAGATGGGGCACCGGCGGTGTGCACCACGTCGCCTGGCGAGTTCCCGACGATGCTGCGGAGCTCGAGATGAGAGAACGAATCGATCGCGCGCGACGTCGTCCAACCGAGGTAATAGATCGGTTCTGGTTCAAGTCCGTCTATTTTCTCGAGCCGGGTGGAGTGCTGTTTGAGATTGCCACCGATGGACCTGGCTTCACTGTCGACGAAGATCCCGCGTCGCTGGGTGAACACCTTGTCCTTCCTCCCTGGCTCGAGCCGCACCGCGCTGAGATCGAGGCGGCACTGCCTCCAATCAAGCCAGCGGCAGAATCAGGCGCGCGGCTGTAGATCGCCGGACGACGGCCGCGCCGAGTTTTGGTTCGCGCCTTCGTTTCTCCAGCGTCTCAACGTCGGCACTTCCTTCGCGAATCGACGAGCCAGAAACCGCGGAAAGTGCATCGAGCGAAGTTTTCCCTCGACCAGCGCAGTCATTTCCTGCGCTGTGATGTTCGGCTGAGTGAACACTCCTTTTCTGTA
>DASWCI010000366.1:0-3759 GCA_036390195.1 Gemmatimonadaceae bacterium | reverse complement strand
ACCGCATGATCTCGGACGATCCCTCGAAGATGAGATTGATGCGAAAGTCGCGCATCGCCCGCTCAATCGGAATCGCTGGCTCGCCACGACGAGCGAGTGACTCAGCCATCTCGTACCCGCGCCCGCCCCTGATCTGCATCGTGTCATCGATGATTCGCCAGCCCGCTTCGGTGTTGAACAGCTTGGCGATCGCTGCCTCCAGTCGGATGTCGTAGCCGCCCTTCTCATAGAGCGCCGCCGACAACTCGGCCACTGCCTCCATCGCGAAAGTATAGGCCGTCATGCGCGCGAGCTTCTGTGCGACCGCCTCGTGCTTGCCAATGGGTTGGCCCCATTGTACGCGCTCGTTGCACCACTTTCGGGCGATCGAGACCATCTGCTTTCCAGCTCCGGCGCAACCAGCGGGAATCGTGAGCCGACCAGTGTTCAATGTGATCAGCGCGAGCTTGAGACCTTTTCCTTCGTCCCAAAGAATGTTCTCGCGCGGAACCTTCACGTTGGTGAAGCGGATGACGCCGTTCTCGAGTGCCTTGAGTCCCATGAACCGGAGCCGATGCACTACTTCGACGCCGGGCATCGACGACTCGACGATGAACGCAGTGATCTGCTTGCGCGGCTTGCCACCGATCACTTTGTCCGGCGTCTTCGCCATCACCACGAACAGCTCGGCGCGCGTTCCGTTGGTGCACCACAGCTTCTCCCCATTGATGATGAAGCTTCGCCCGTCTTCCGTCGGGGTTGCCGTGCAACGCATGTTGGCGGGATCTGAGCCGGCGTCGACTTCGGTGAGAGCAAACGCCGAGATAGCGCCTTTGGCGAGCCGCGGAAAGAATCTTCGCTTCTGTTCCTCGGTGCCAAACAGTTTGAGCGGCTGGGGAACGCCGATCGATTGGTGCGCTGAGAGCAGCGCTGTAAGCGATCCGTCCTTCGATGTAACCATCTCGATCGCGCGGATATAACTCATTTGCGACAGACCGAGTCCGCCGTACTCGCGAGGTATCTTGATGCCGAAGGCGCCCATGTCGCGGAGCTCCTGGACGACTGATTCCGGGATCTCGCCGGTGCGATCGATCTCCTCTGAATCCACGCGCTCCATGAACGCGCGCAGTCTGTCCATGAACGGTCGCGCGCGCGCTTCTTCCGCTGCGTCGGGGGGCGGATGCGGATGAATGAGATCGAGACGGAATCTTCCCAGGAACAGCTCGCGCACGAAGCTCGGGTGCGCCCACTCGGTCTCGCGCGCCAACTCGGCTACGTCGCGCGCTTCTTTCTCGCTTACTGCTCCAGTTGCGGGTTCACTCATGTGCGTCTGAGGAAGATCACAAGTCCTATAATAGAGATCGTCGCAAACGAAAACCACTGGATTGCGTACATGCGATGTGGTCCTTCATCCAGAGGCGCAGGCTCTACGCGCGGCGGAGCACTCGGCGACGCCGCTGAATCCGTAAGAACGACGAAATAGTTCGCGATCGGATACGGAAAAAGTTTCGCCAGGGCCGACCGATCGAGTCTGCGAAATGATCTTGGTCGCGTTGGACTGGGCGGCGGGAATGGACCTTTCGTTGGAAAGGTCTCTACGAAGCCATGGCCGTTTAAGGTGTCGGCCTCTCGCCAGGGGCTTGTGTCGATGGTGGTGCCATCCGGCGAATAGACCCAACCACGGTTTACCAGCACGGCGGTGTCTTTATTGGGTCGCAGCACCGGCGTCAGAATGTTGACGCCGGGAGATCCATTGCGCCCGCGGAGAGTGTAGATGATCTCCTGTCCATGATCGTAGATCCCCCTGATGTGAACCCTGCGGAAATGCGCGTCGGCGGTGTCGGGAGGCAGCGAGTCGAGGCTGACTTCTGGCACAAATCGCCGCCCGGAAAGAATCGCGTTTGCTGCTTGTCGTGCCTGCAGTCTCCGAATCTGCCAGAATCCGAGACCCAGACACAGGATCGCGAAGAAGGCAGCTAAAACGGCGAAGCTCCATTTTTTTAGAGTCACGCGCCAAATATCGCTCGCGGACGGCGAGTCGGCCTGTTATCACATCCGCGTTTGAGTATGCGGCAGATCTCGCGGTTACATGTAGCCGATGATGTTCGCCGCCAGAATCGTAAGGGCGAGCAGACCCGCGATCGTGCGAACGTTGTGCAGTCGCCCCCATTTCTTGAGCAGTACATCGGTCTCGGGCGTTTCAGATGTGCGGGTCTCGTCGAGCAGCTGCCGATTGATCGGCATCATGACGATCAGCGTCCACGGAACCACGGTGGCAAACACGATCGCAGCTACCAGAGTCGAAGTGCCACGACCGAGGTACCAGGCGACGATAGCTCCCGTCACTCCAATAACCGCAAGTATCACCTGCATCACGGCTGCCCTCTTGTAGCTCGGCCGAAACTCAGCGAGGGCGGCAGGGAGATCGCAGGACATCCGCGCGGGATGCTCCACGACGCTCACGTACAACGCGGCCCCCGCGAACAAGCCGGTGCAGATGAAAGCGATTATTTCAGCGAACATCTAACCCCTCTCTTGCAAGCCCCGCAATCTCATCGAAGCCGTGAGCGCGCGAATGAACGCAACTTCCGCAGCATCGTACGGCACTCCGTCGCGCCTGAAGATGTCGTGAAACCATACTTTCGGCTCCGCCGTGTATTCCCGATACCAGGAGTCCCAGGGATAGATCGTCTGCGTCTTTCCTGCGACGAAACCCCAGTTGATCCCGCCGACGCGCCGCCGAGCGAAAATCGGCAGGATGCTCTGGAAGGTGCTTCCCCGAGGACGAGCCATGTACTCGGAGCATATGATCGGCCGTCCCCCGCCGTATCGCTCGAGCGCCGTTACGAGTCGCTCGACCGTCGCGCTATCATCGTAGCTGTGAAAGGTGATGACGTCGGAGCTGTCGAGCATGTACGCTGTCAACGGGTCGAGGCGATTCGGATCGATCCAGTCTCCCTTCCATGGCGCAGCCGTGAGTGGTTGCGAGGGATTCATTTCTCTCGCCCACGCGAACGCCTTGCGCAGCAGAATGAACGAGCGTGCTCCCTTGTCGAGCGGCTCGTACGCGACATACGCCGGACGGTTGGTGTTGTCGGGTTCATTGAATACGTCCCAAGCGACCACCCGCCGGTCTTTCGCGAAGCGTCCGACGACTCCTTGCACGTAGCCACGCAGCTGTTCGAAGCGGGCTGTGTCTGAGAGGACCGCGACGCCGGGGCTCTGCACCCAGCCGGAGTTATGTACGTGCGGGATCGGTGCGCGCTGCGGGCCGAGGTGCGGCATCGGATCCCAAACCGCGTCGAAGAGCACGAACATCGGTCGAACATGGTGGCGGTCGGCGATTGTGAGGAACTCATCCATGCGCTTCAGGAAGCCGATCGAGTCCTGCTGCCAGAGGAGATGATGCAGGAAGACGCGCATCGCGTTGAACCCGAGTGTCTCTGCCCAACCGAGCTCGCGATCGATGGTGCGCGGATCGAACGTTGCCGCCTGCCACATCTCGAGCTGGTTGATCGCCGTGCTGGGAATGAAGTTGCTGCCGACCAGCCATCCAGTGGAATCGGCCCACGCGCGCGCACGCTCCTTCGTCCACACGGCGCGGGGGGTTGCGCGCGTCTCCACCCGCATCGACGTGGGTTGCGCGTTCAGAGGTCCGGCCGAGAAGCAGCTCGCTGCCGCGCTGAATAGCAACGCGATTTCGGCGATCGACGGCCGCATTGTCGCGTTCATCAGGGCGCGACTCCGAACGCGAAGATCGTGCGCGAGTGGTACTGCTCG
>DASWCI010000365.1:0-13863 GCA_036390195.1 Gemmatimonadaceae bacterium | reverse complement strand
TGCCGACAGTGCCTTAGAACTTTCTCCGTCGGACATGAGCGGCGAATCCTGTTCACCTACGACTCCTTCCATGGAAGGGAGAACCTGCCCCTGCCTGGTCCCGTTTTCATCCACGAGGACTACTGCGAACGGTATCCGGAGAATGGAGGCTTTCCGGTCGATATGCTATCGCACAAGCTCACCTTGAACGCGTATGCGCGTGGTCGGCGGCTGATCGCACAGAGTTATGTTTCCAATGGCCTGATAGAACCCGAGCTCCAGCGGCTGCTCGCCCAGTCCGATGTGGCATATATCCAGGTGCGGGATACTGACGCCGGCTGCTATGATTTTTCCATCGAAAGGAAGAGCGACAAACAAGACCTCGATGAAAGCAATAGATCAAACGGAGGAGACTCCCATGAATGAAGCTTTTGCCTGGGAGTCGGTGCTCCACAGAGATCCCAGCGCCGACCACCGCCTTCTCTACGGCGTCAAAACCACCGGTATTTATTGCCGGCCATCGTGTCCATCCCGGCGGCCGAAGCGCGATAACGTCGCCTTCTTTTCTTCCTCGGAGGCAGCGGAGCGCGCCGGATTTCGCGCCTGCCAGCGGTGCCGCCCGAATCGCGCGAAATCAGAGAATGGGGCGGTCGCGCGCGCGCGCGCGTACATCGACAGTCACGTCGCGGACTTGAGCGAGGAACGCATCACCCTCGAGCGGCTTGGAGAACAGGCAGGTCTCAGCCCGTATCATCTTCAGCGAAAATTCAAGGAGCTCGTCGGTCTCACACCGGCGCAATACATTCGCGCGCGCAAGAGTGAGCGGCTCAAGGGCGAGCTGAAGCGCGGAGAAACAGTAAGTCGCGCTACTTTCGGCGCGGGCTACGGCTCCAGCAGCCGAGTTTACGACGATGCCGGCGCGAGACTTGGAATGACGCCGGCGACATATCGTCGCGGTGGCGCGGGAACGCAGATCGACTACGTGATCGCGGATACGTCGCTCGGCGCTCTGCTGGTCGGCGCCACCGATCGCGGTGTCTGTGCAGTCACGCTCGGAGATTCCACAGAGAATCTCGAGGCCGCACTCAAGCGCGAGTATCCGGCCGCGGCTCTCACACGTGTCGCGGCTTCTACCAGCGCGCTCGGAGTCTGGGTGGAAGAAATCGTCGAGGCAATCGACGGTGCGGGCTCGCGACCGGATGTCCCGATCGATGTGCAAGCCTCTGCGTTTCAGTGGAAGGTGTGGCGCGAGCTGCAGAAGATTCCATTCGGAGAGACGCGATCGTATGGGGAGATTGCCGACGCGATCGGCTCACCGAAAGCAGTGCGCGCGGTCGCAAGCGCGTGCGCGAACAATCGAGTTGCGGTCGTCATCCCTTGTCACCGCGTAGTAAGGCAGAGCGGCTCGCTCGGTGGATACCGCTGGGGCGTTGCACGCAAAGAGCAATTACTCGCGAAAGAGCGTGCCATGAGAGAGCAGAGCACGTCCTAGATAGATAAACGGCGCCCGTCTAAGTTCCGTGCATGGCAACATTTGGGAACGGGCGCCGCGTTGCGATAGTCGCAGGCGTGCGAACGCCGTTTGCAAAAGCTGGTACAGCTTTCAAATCGATCTCCGCTATCGATCTCGGCAAGTTGTGCGTCGCGGAATTATTGCAGCGCACGAATCTGGACGGAAAAGAAGTCCAGGCACTCGTCTTCGGCACAGTGATTCCATCGGTGCTCGCGCCGAACATCGCGCGCGAAGTCTCACTGCTACCACTGTTGCCAAAGGGAGTTCAGGCGTTCAGCGTGAGCAGAGCGTGCGCGTCGGCGAATCAGGCAATCACCGATGCCGCCGACCAGATCGCCCTCGGTCAGCTCGATATCGTGATCGCCGGCGGATCGGAATCCCTGTCCAACATTCCAATTCTGCACTCGCAGGGATTCGCTGAGACGCTGGTCTTGGCATCGAAAGCGAAATCATTGCCGGCGCGACTCAAAGCGGTAATGCGGTTGCGTCCAAAGGATCTGGTCCCCGTCACGCCGGCGATCGCCGAGCCTTCGACTGGCGAGACGATGGGACAGTCGGCCGAGAAGATGGCGAAGCTGAATACCATCACACGCGAGGAACAGGATCACTTTGCGCTCCGTTCTCATCGCCTTGCTGCCGCTGGAACGGCTGATGGACGACTGACAGCGGAGATCATGCCTGTGTACGTGCCGCCCAAATTTGAAAGCGTCTTGACTTCGGACAACGGGATTCGTGAGGACACGAGTTACGAGCAACTCGCGGTACTGAAGCCCGTGTTCGACAAGAAGTACGGCAGCGTCACCGCCGGCAATTCGTCGCCTCTGACCGATGGTGGCGCCTGTGTTCTCCTCATGAGCGAGGAAAAGGCAAAAGCGCTTGGCTATCCGCCCCTCGGTATCATCAGGTCTTACGCCTACGCGGCGCTCGATCCAGGAGAGCAGCTTCTGCAGGCTCCGGTGCTGGCCACCCCGGTCGCGCTCAAGCGCGCTGGGCTTACGTTGAAAGACATTGATCTGGTCGAGATGCACGAAGCGTTTGCGGCGCAAGTGTTGTCGAACCTCAAAGGGTTCGAGTCGAAATGGTGGGCGGAGCGCGCTGGTTTTTCCCAGCCGGTGGGCGAGGTTGACAGGGCGAAGCTCAACGTGATGGGTGGCTCGATCGCCCTTGGACATCCCTTCGGAGCTACGGGCGCCCGGATCACCACGACGCTTCTCAACGAGCTGCGTCGCCGCGGCGGGCAGTTCGGGCTAATGACTGTGTGCGCAGCCGGGGGTATGGGCTTCGCAATGGTAGTGGAGAGAGCGCAATGAGCTCGACGTCGGAGGTTACGATCGGCGGCCTCGTCGGAACGAGATGGAAACCGGCTCTCTCGGTCGAGGTCACCGACGGCATCGGGGTAATCACGTTCGATTTGCCGAACGAATCAGTCAATAAACTGAATCGCGCGGTGAAAGACGAGTTCGTCGCACTGCTCACCAGACTGGAGCGCGACACCACGGTGCACGCCGCCGTTTTTCTGAGCGGCAAGCCCGACGTCTGGATCGCCGGCGCAGACATCGAAGAATTTTTGCAGCTCAAGACTGCGACGGACGCCGAGCGTCTGAGCCGGGACGGTCAGATGCTCCTGGATTCGATCGAACAGTTGCGCGTGCCTATTATCGCCGCAATCCACGGCGCATGCCTTGGCGGGGGACTCGAGACGGCGCTCGCGTGCCGCTATCGGATCGCGACTGATCATCCGAAGACAATGCTCGGCCTCCCGGAAGTTCAGCTCGGACTGATTCCTGGTGCCGGCGGCACGCAGCGGCTACCGCGACGAATCGGGCTTACCAGCGCGCTCGACATGATACTCACCGGTAAGCAAGTCCGTGCGAAGAAGGCGCTTCAGCTTGGCTTGATCGATGAGCTCGTCCACCCCTCGATACTTCGCAGCGTCGCGATTCAGCGCGCCCGCGAGGTCGCCGAGGGAAGACGAAAGAGCGAACGTCACGGCGGAGGTGTGAGAGGGCTGCTCATTGATGGAAATCCGGCGGGACGCGCGCTCGTGCTTCGCAAAGCTCGCGAGCAAACACTCGCCAAGTCTCGCGGGCACTATCCGGCATTGATCGCCGCAATAGATGTCGTCGCCGCCGGCTACGATCGCGGCGTTGCTCATGGATATCGCGAGGAGTCTCGGCGCTTCGGCGAGATGGCGATGACCGACGTCTCGCGTCAGCTCATCTTCCTTTTCTTCGCGACGAACGAGCTGAAGAAGGATCCAGGCGTTGATCCCTCACAGTATCCGGAGCTGCCCGTCTCGGCATTCGATCCGCTCCCCGTGGAGAAGATCGCGATCATCGGCGCCGGATTCATGGGAGCAGGGATCGCTTCCATCGCAGTGCAGCACGGAAGCCTGGTGCGCCTCAAGGACGCCGATCACGCACGCGTGGCCAAGGGGTACGCCGCGGTGCGCGATGTCTTGAAGGAGCGGCTCAACAAAAAGCAGATCAGCAAAATACAATACAGCGATTACATGGCGCTGGTCGGCGGAACGGTCGACTACTCGGGGTTCGGTAACGTCGACCTGGTCATCGAAGCGGTGTTCGAGGATCTTGCCGTCAAGCACCAGGTTCTTCGCGAGGCGGAGGCGGCGATCAATCCGACGGCCATTTTTGCCAGCAACACTTCTACGATTCCAATCGCGCTGATCTCGCAGGCGTCGAGCCGCCCTGGGCGCGTGCTCGGAATGCATTTCTTCTCTCCAGTGCACAAGATGCCGCTGCTGGAAGTAATCACGACGCCGACGACCTATCCACAGGTGACTGCGACAGCTGTTGCCTACGGCAAGAAGCTGGGAAAGACCGTCATCGTCGTGAACGACGGCCCGGGATTCTACGCCAATCGCATTCTCTCGCCTTATATCAACGAGGCCGGCATCCTGCTCGACCAGGGAGTTGCTATCGACATAATCGACAAGGCGCTCGTGGACTTCGGATTTCCAGTCGGGCCGATCACGCTCATCGATGAAGTCGGCCTCGATGTCGCGACCAAAGCGGGAAAGATCATGGCCGATGCGTTTCCGGACCGGATGCAGCCGGCTAGATCGATCCAGGCTGTGGTTGGGGCGGGACGCTACGGACGAAAATCGAAAAAAGGATTCTATAGCTACGACAAGGAAGGGAAGAAGGGTGACGTCGATCCCTCCGTGTACGCCCTGTTCCTCGCGCCGGGAAGCATCCCGATGGTGAAATCCATCGCGCCGCCTTCGGCGCCGGAAGGAGTTGAGCGACCCGACATGCCAGCAGTGCAGATTCAGCAGCGGACCGTACTGGCGATGCTCAACGAAGCGGCGGGTTGTCTGAGTGACGGGATAATTCGCACGCCACGCGATGGCGATGTTGGCGCGGTATTCGGAATCGGGTTCCCGCCTTTTCGCGGTGGACCGTTTCGCTACATGGATTCACTGGGGATACAGATCGTAGTTCAGCGGCTCGAGGATCTGAACGCGCGGTTCCCGGGACGCTTCGAGCCATCGGACCTCCTGCTCGAGATGGCTCGTCGCAGACAAGTTTTCTATTCCGACGAGCGCTCGTGACGAAAGCAGTTCTGGCCGAAGTGTGCTGGTCGTGTCTGGCAGTCGTGGCAATGGTTGGTCTCAACGCGTGTGCGCCGACTGTGCATGGGCCTCCGAGTCCGGCGGATTATCCGCGCACCCGGCCCGAGTTGACTCGATATACTGAAACCTCCCACTACGCCGACGTCAGAAAATTTCTGGACTCGCTGCGCGCGCTTCGGGCGCCCCTGGCGTTTGGATCGATCGGAAAGACGACCGAAGGTCGCGACATCCCTTACGTCATCGCGTCGAGGCCGGTCGTCTCAACGCCAGCTGCGGCGAAACAGCTCGGGCGCCCGATTGTGTACGTTCAGGGCAACATCCACGCGGGGGAGGTGGAAGGAAAGGACGCGTTGCTGGCGCTGCTGCGGGATCTCACCTTCTCCAACAGGCCGAACGCGCTCGATTCCATCGTTCTCATCGTGGTTCCGATCTACAATGCGGACGGCAATGAGCGGTTCGCGCTGGAGTCGGTGAACCGCACTGAACAGAACGGGCCGGAGATGGTGGGCGTGCGTGCCAACGCACAAAACCTCGATCTCAATCGTGATTACGTGAAGGCAGAAGCGCCCGAGACGCGGGCATCGCTGGCGATGTTCAACACCTGGGACCCCGATGTTTTCGTGGATCTCCACACTACCGATGGAAGCTTTCACGGATATGCGCTTACCTATTCACCATCGTTGAGCCCGGCGGCAGTGTTCGGAGGAGTTTACGCCCGGGACTCGCTGCTTCCGATTCTGCGCGAGCGAATGCGGGCGAGGCATGGTTTCGAGGTGTTCGATTACGGGAACTTTCTCTCCGACCAACCCGGACTGGTCGCCGATACCAGCGTACGTGAGGGCTGGGCCACCTACGACGCGCGGCCGCGGTTCGGGACCAACTACTATGGTATTCGCGGCCGCATCGGAATACTCAGTGAGGCGTACTCGCACGACTCGTTGGCGCGGCGGATCGCTTCTACTTACGCCTTTGTAACTGAGATCCTTTCGCTGGTTGCAGAGAAGGGAGCTGCGATCAAATCTCTGAGCGCACGTGCGGACAGTCAGCCTCTAGCATGGGGACGGTCTCCGGATTCCCTGCAGATCGTTGCGATTCGGTCCGAGCTGATCGCGACGCCACACCAGGCGGACGTGATCAAGGAAGATCTCGAGAAAACTGTCGACTCTTCCGCTACTCAGCCCGGTGTGCCACGCGGCGAACGGCGTACGGGACGATTCAAAACTATTCGCATGCCGGTTTACGACAGGTTCACATCGACGCTGGATCGGACGCCACCAGCGGCGTACGTGGTCGCACCGCAGGCGACTGAAGTCGTAGCACTGCTTCGCCTGCACGGCATTCGTGTAGAGCGATCCGACTCCGCTTGGACCGCGCGCGGCGAAGGCTTCGTAATCGATTCCATTATTACTGCCCCGCGTACTTTTCAGGGGCATCATGAAGTCCGTCTCAAGGGAAGATGGGAGCGGGGCGTGCAGGCGATTCCGCCGAAATCGTTCATCGTGTCAACTGCTCAACCGCGCGGCCCACTCGTCGTCTACCTGCTCGAGCCGGAGAGTGACGATGGCTTCACTACCTGGAATCTGTTCGATCGCGAGCTGCAGAAAGGTGGTCGATTCCCGGTAACGAGGATCTTCGACCTCAGACGTGGTCGCGCGGCCACGCGTCGCTCTTCCGCGTCGACCACAGAGCTTGAGAACTGATGCTTCGTAGCGCCTTGCTCTACCTCTCGAGCCAGCAGCAGATATTCAAATTCGTTCGCCACAACAAGCTCGCGAAGAGCTTTGCCAATCGGTTCGTCGCCGGCGAGACCCTCGATACTGCTCTCAGTGCGGTCGCCCGCCTAAATTCACTCGGCATCACGGCCTCGCTCGATCTCCTGGGTGAAAGCGTTCACAACGAGGCAGAAGCGCGGGCCGCGGGTCAGGCGTACATCACGATGCTCGATCGCATTCACGAGCGAAAAGCCGACGCCAACGTTTCAGTCAAGCTCACCGCGATGGGCCTCGACATCTCCGAGGAGCTCTGCGTTGCAATCATGCACAAGATTCTTCAGCGTGCACGTGACTACGGCTCCTTTGTGCGCATCGACATGGAGTCAAGCGAATACACCCAACGGACGGTGGACCTTTTCGACCAACGCCTCTATCCGGGCTATCGCGAGAACGTGGGTATCGTGCTGCAAAGCTATCTCTATCGAACGTTCCCCGACGTGCAGCACGCCGATCTCATCAAGGCGCGCGTGCGCATTTGCAAGGGTGCGTACATGGAGCCCGAGACGGTCGCCTATCCGGACAAGAAGGATGTCGACGCCAACTACGTGAAGTGCATGCACGAGCTAATGCTCAAGGGAAACTACCCCGGCATCGCCACCCATGACGAGGCGATCATCAGGGATGCGAAAGCGTTCGCGAAGTCAAACGACATCGCGCCCAGCCGCTACGAATTCCAAATGCTTTACGGCGTGCGCCGTGATCTCCAGGACCGGCTAGTACGCGAAGGGTACCACATGCGCGTTTACGTTCCATTTGGAACGCAATGGTATCCGTATCTAATGCGTCGTCTCGCCGAGCGTCCTGCCAACGTCGCGTTCCTCACTGGGAACGTGTTCAAGGAGATGGTCGGCAAACGCCGCCGCTGACATGGGCAGATTCCTTCCCCCCGACCATTCGAAGGGCGACCCGAACACAATCGGCGGCTACATGGCCGTGCACGATCGGCCCGCCGCGTTCGAGGGAAGCGACGGAGCGTCCTATAGCGTCGAGATCGTGACCGATACGAGCGGCGAAAAAGACCGGCCCTTCGCTGCCTACTTGCTGTTCGTGCGCTGGCGCGAGGGCGATCCTGTCGCGAGCGGACACCTGGAGACAGAGTTCCTCGCTTTCGCGGAGTCCGAGGAGGAAGCGCGCAAAATGGTGGGCGCCCTGCATCTCAACGAGGTGAAGACGAAACTCGATGCTCTCATTAAAGCGAAGCGGGCGGAGATGCTACCGTGGTGGGACGCCATGCGCCAAGAGGGTAGCAATTGACGCGTAAGGAGCTTCGCGGCGTCGTGCTGAAAGGGACTGGCGGAGTCTGGCACGTCCGCGCGGAGTCTGGAGAGACCCACGAGGCGTCATTGCGCGGAAGGCTGAAGCAGGAACGCGAGGAGACGAAAAAGCTCGCGGTAGGTGACAGAGTAGTACTCGAGATAGATCACCGCGGCGGGCAGTGGGCAATCGCCGACATCCTACCGCGGCATTCGCAGCTCGCGCGACGCGCGCCCGGGTCGGGTCAGGGCGAGCGAATAGTTGCCGCCAATGTCGATCAGGTCGTCGTCGTTTTTGCCGCAGCCAAGCCGGAGCCACACCGGAGAATGCTGGACCGGTTTCTTGTTATCGCTGAAGCCAACTCGCTCCAGTCGCGCATTGTCATCAACAAGATCGAGCTCGTCGAAAGGAGCGAAGCAAAGCGCGCGTTCAGTGACTACGTGGCGGCGGGCTATCCGGTCCACTTTACCAGCGTCAAGCAGCGAATCGGACTCGACGAGCTGCACGACCAACTTGCCGGTAAGACATCCGTGCTAACAGGCCCATCCGGTGTCGGTAAATCGTCGCTCATGAACGCGATGTATCCGGGTCTCGATTTGAGAGTCGGCGAGATCAGCGAATCAGTGAACAAGGGGCGGCATACCACCGTTGGTGCGCTGCTGCATCCGCTACCCGATTCGGGTTACGTAGTCGACACTCCCGGCTTGCGCGAGCTCGGGATGTGGGGACTCGCATCGGAGCATCTCGACGAATGCTTTCGGGAGTTTCGGCCGCACATTCCGCAATGCAAGTTCGGCAACTGTACGCATCGGGTGGAGCCGGGCTGCGTAGTTCGTCAAGCGGTCGCGGAGGGCTCCATCAGCGCAGAACGCTACGATAGCTACCTTCAGCTGCGCGAGGAGATTGAGGACTCGGAACGAAAGTGGGCGCCGTACTCACAGGCGCAGAAGCGGCGGTGATAGACTGCAACTGCAACTGAACGGGCGGGAGGCGTCAGCCCTCTAGGCGCGAGGCGTTAGGTGACTACGTCGGGACTTCACCGGCGCCCTTCTCGGTACAGGCAACTGCCTGTGCTTTACGAGAAATAGGAACGTCCCGACGTCGTGACCTCTAACCTGGCGCCTGCGCCGCTGACGCCTCCCGCCGTTCAGTTGCAGTTACTTCCCGATCTCTACCGTCCACTCAATCTCGATATCCGCCCGCAACGAATCTCGTACGGAGCAATACTTGGTAGCCGACAATTCGATCGCCCTCAGCGCCTGATCCTTCTCGATCCCCTTTCCGCTAATCTGAAAGTTGAGCGTGATGTGCTTGTACCGGCGAGGAATCGTGTCGACGCGCTCGCCGATTATGTCGATCTCGAGTGACTGGATGGGGGTCCGCTGCTTTGCCAGGATGTCGATGACGTCGTAAGAGACGCACGTCGCGAGTGCGCTGAGCAGCGTCTCGGGCGGACTTTGACCGGTTTCGCCCTCGCCATCGATGCGGGCCGTCGGTCCGTTCGGACGACCCGCATCGAATCGGTGACCACCCACCCACTCAACATGGATTCGGGACGGTTTCGTGCTGGCTTGCGCCGGTGCACGAGCGGTCACTTCTCGGGTCCTTTCTCGATTGGAGCCCGCACTGCATTTCCCCACTCCGTCCAGCTCCCATCGTAATTCCTCACCCTGTCGTAGCCAAGGAGATAGGTGAGCACGAACCAGGTATGGGAAGAGCGCTCGCCGATGCGGCAGTACGCCACAATGTCGTCGCCTTTCTCGAGTCCCTTCTCCTGCTCGTAGATGGCGCGCAAAGAGTTCGCGTCCTTGAAGCTTCCGTCCGGGTTTGCCGCTCGCGCCCACGGAATGCTGCGCGCTCCTTTGATGTGTCCGCCGCGCAGCGTACCTTCCTGCGGATAGTCGGGCATGTGCGTGCGCTGCCCCGTGTATTCCTCTGGTGAACGAACGTCGATCAGCGGCTTGCCACTCTCCGAATGCTCGCGCACTTGTTTGAAGAAAGCGCGGATCTTGTCGTCCGATCTCTTCGGCGCCTTGTAATTGGTCTGCGGAAACCGCGGAACCTCAGTGTTGAACGGACGTCCCTCCTGCTCCCACTTGATACGCCCCCCGTCGAGCAGCTTGGCGTTCGTGAAGCCGAATAACTGGAATACCCAGAAGGCGTAAGCGGCCCACCAGTTGTTCTTGTCGCCGTAAAAGATGACGGTCGTATTCTCGTCGATTCCCTTCTCACGCAGAAGTCTCTCGAACTGCTCTGACGAGACGTAGTCGCGAAGCACAGGATCGTTCAGGTCCTGATGCCAGTCGACTTTTTGCGCGCCGGGAATGTGGCCAGTGTCGTAGAGGAGAACGTCTTCGTCGCTCTCGATGATTCTGATGCTTGGATCGTCGAGATGTTCCGCGAGCCAGTTCGTGCTTATGAGAACTTCAGGGTGCACGTAACCCTTGCCGGCGATGGCAGGATCGACGGCCGTTCCATTCGTGGTGATAGTCGCCCCCATGATTCGCTCCTGAAAGAGGAGAGCTTCAAGCATAATCAAACGGAACTCACCGCTGTGCAAGTATGGGTCGACGTAAGCAGGTGTATCTTTTTTGAATGGGTGACAGAAAACAGCCGCAAATGGAGCCGTACTCCCGCCATGTGCTGGTGTGCACTGGTGACTTCTGTTCGCCTGATCGCCGCGGGCGACAACTTTATTCACTTCTCGCCGAGCTTCTGGCGCGGGAAGATTTGCTCTTCGGTCCGACGCGCGTGAAGCGAGGCGAGACGCCGTGTCTCGGTGTCTGCAGCAACGGACCGATTGTCGTCGTCTATCCGGAGGGCATTTGGTACTCCGATGTAACGCCGGCGCTGCTGGAGCGAATCGTCGTCGAGCACCTGAAACGCGGAAGGCCGATCGACGAAGCGGTCTTTCATCGGCTCTAGCCTGCGCTATGCACGGCTTTCCATTAGCGTTTGCTCCCGCTTCTGCCTTAACTTTCACCACCACCGGCACTAGTTGCAGTGACACCAACGCCATTCAATCCACGCAGACTCGTCCTCGGAGCCGCGAAAAAACTGATCTTCGAGAACGAGGATCCGGAGACGGCGCTGGAGCGCATCGCCGGTCTCACCTCGATCGACAATCGCAGCACTTTGAGCCCGGAGAGCAAGTCAATGTCACGCTCGCGCACCACGATTCTGAACAACCTCGACGAGATGTACCGCGAAGCATTCGAGCGGGCGAAAGCCTCCGGCGATCAGACGCAAATGGCGACGCTGGACTTCGCCTACAGAAGAGAGCAGCTCTACTTCGAGATCCTCCTCGACGTTCGCGACGCGCTTGAGCGTCGCTAGATTGCGCGTCGATTCGGCCCCCCCCGCCCCCGGTAGCCCGGGGCCGTGAACACGATCTGGGGCTGGATTGGTTTCAACGTCGTAGTTCTGGCGATTCTCGCGCTCGATCTCGGCGTCCTCCACAAAAGATCAGAGAAAGTCACTCTCAAGGAAGCCGCTACCTGGAGCGCAATATGGGTTGCGCTCTCGCTGTGTTTTGCGTTTGCTGTTTATCGCACGATGGGAGAGGAGTCCGGGCTCGAGTTCCTGACCGGATATCTCATCGAGTACGCACTCTCCGTGGACAACATCTTCGTGTTCGTGCTGATCTTCTCCTACTTCAGTGTTCCGGAGAAGTACCAGCATCGGGTGCTGTTTTGGGGAATCATCGGTGCGCTGGTTCTGCGCGGGGTGATGATCGTCGCTGGCTCGGCGCTCGTGACGCGATTCGCGTGGACGCTTTATGTCTTCGGCGCGTTCCTCGTGGTCACCGGCATCAGGATGGCGCTCCAAAAGGACGGGTCGGCGTACAATCCGGAGCGCGATCCGGTTCTCCGGCTTGCGCGCAGATTGTTGCCTGTAACCCCTGATTACCGTGGCGACAGCTTCTTTGTGCGCGAGCCGGATTCGACCGGCAAACTCAGAATTGCGGCGACGCCACTATTCATCGTTCTACTGATCGTCGACACGACGGACGTCGTTTTCGCCACGGACTCGATCCCCGCAATTTTCGCGGTCACGCGCGACCCTTTTATCATTTACACATCGAACATCTGCGCAGTACTGGGCCTGAGGGCGCTCTATTTTCTGCTGGCCAGCGTAGTTGACAAGTTCGTCTACCTCAAGCTCGGCCTCTCGGTCGTCCTGATTTTCATCGGCGCCAAGATGTTGGTCGAGCCATTTATTCACATTCCAATCGTCGGATCGCTCGGCGTGGTCGGTGCTGTCCTCGCGGCGTCGATTCTCGCATCGCTGAGATGGCCGCGCCCAGGGCACTAAATCGCGCATCTGGGTTACGCTTAATGCAGACAAACCGTCTCTTTTCGTATTTATCCCACCGTCCACCGTCCCCCGTCCCCCCCCCCACCCACAAGAATCGGGAAATTTCCGCATGAGATTCGCTTTACGCACTGCGGTCGCCGCTGCGTTCGCGCTGGCACCGCTTTCCATAAATGCTCAAACGGCCGGCAAGAACCTGGCGATTGATTTTCGCACGACCGTAACGGTGTCCGGCATGCCCGACACCGGCGTCATCCTGGGTCACGCTGTAGGATCGGGCGATAAGCTCCGCATGGATCTCAAAATGAAGGGCCCTGGCGCACAGGTCAGTCCGCTCGGCTCTGCCGCCGGCCAGATCAGCATGATTCTCTCCGACAGTGGAAAGACCGTCACCTACCTCGATTCAACGAACAGCAAATATCTTCGCGTTCGTCCGTCGGACATGCTCGCGCAGGCGCAGCAGATGGGCGGACTCAAGATGGATTTCTCTGGAACTGAGGCAAAAGTCGACAGCCTCGGTGTCGGACCGACCGTACTCGGGCATCCCACTTCGCACTACAGGATTCGGAGCGGCATGACGGTTACCATCAGCGCAATGGGCCAGGAGCAGACGGTAAAGATCACAACGAGTTCAGATTACTACTATGCCACGGACATCAAGGGCGTCGTAAATCCGTTCGCCAGTCTGAGTGGCAGCGACATGGCGGCAATGTTCGGAAGCTCCAACAAGGAATTCGCGAACAAGATGAAGGCAATGCAGCAAAAGCTTCCCAGGGCAACGCCGCTGCGCGCTAGCAGCGCGTCGATGATCATCTCACAAGGACAGTCGCGAATCACCACGACCGAGGCGGAAGTCACGTCGGTTCAATGGGTGGACGCGAATCCGAAGACGTTCGAGGTTCCGTCGAGTTACACTGCAGTGACGCTTCCCGGCATGGGCCCGACGCAGGGCGGAGCAATACCGCCGAAGTAGATCTCTGTTGGGGTCGAGGCGAGGTGTCCTCTACGGCAGCTAGCTCGCTTACACGCTGCGAGCCTCGCGCGCAAACTACAACGGCGCGCGCGAGTCTCTTGCTACGCGAGGCGCCGCCTACGAGGACACCTCGACTCGACCCAAACAGAGATCTATCGGACCAAGGCCAGAGCGCCGGAAATCGGAATTTGAAGATCGGCGGCCGCGCGCCTCAGAACTTCATGATCTCTTCGTAGGCCAGCTTGAAATCTTCGACCTGCGGAAGAATCGCATCCTCCAGGCGCGGAGCATAACCGACGAAAGTGTCGGTCGATGCAACGCGTTTCACCGGCGCGTCGAGCCACGCAAAACACTCATCAGCGATCGCAGCCGAAATCTCCGCGCCAAAACCCCAGGAGAGCGCGTCTTCGTAGCCGACGATTACGCGCGAGTTCTTCCTAACTGACTCGAACACCGTGTCTCG
>DASWCI010000364.1:0-2431 GCA_036390195.1 Gemmatimonadaceae bacterium | reverse complement strand
TCCGCGCGCGGTGACGACTTGGCGCTTGTATTACCTGCTGTCGCGCAAAACAGGAGCGCGGCAAAACTGCGTCTTACCGGCGGCAATACTGCTCCTCTGTCCGAAAGTGACTCTACGCCGTCGGCGCTTCAGCCGTGCCGGCAGCACCGAACATGTCATAGGCTTCTATCACCTCGTCGATGCTCACGGTAGCCGCGCCAAGCTTCGCAACCTCCACGCCTGCGGCGAAATTGGCGATCACCGCCGCCTCCGCCGCCGTCGCTCCGCCGGCCAGCATTGTCGCGAGATAGGCCGTCACCGTGTCGCCAGCGCCCACTACATCGTAAACCTCGCGCGCAGTTGTCGGCACTCGTCCGACCTCGCCGTCAGCGGCAATGAGCGCCATCCCCGCTTCGCCGAGTGTGAGCAGCAGATGCTCGACGCCCAGTCGTTTCAGCGCTTCAGGCAGCGCCTCGGGATGCTCGATATCGACAGCTGCGCCGAGCGCGGATTCCAGCTCGCGGCGATTGGGCTTGAAGATCGTTGCTCCCTTGTACGCGAAGAAATTCTTGTACTTGGGATCGACGACCGTTGGAATCTCGCGGGCGTTAGCATGTTGCATCACAGGCGCTACCAGGGCAGGAGTAAGCACTCCCTTGTTGTAATCCTCGAACACCACCGCATCGGCCGCGTCGACTGCGTCTATCGCTGCCGCGAGCAGTCGCTCGACTTCGATGCCGCGGATGTCCGCGTCTTCCTCTTCATCGAAGCGCACGATCTGCTGTGATCTTGCCAGGACGCGCGTCTTGGTGGTCGTCCGCCGCTGCACCGTCACCAGTGAGCGCGCGTTCGTGCCAAGCTCGCGCAACATGTCCTTGATCACCTGACCCTCGGCGTCTTCGCCGAGAGCGCATACGAGGTTGCAGCGAGCGCCGATTGCCGCGACGTTGTGCGCGACGTTGGCGGCACCACCGAGTGCAAGCTCCTTGTCGCGAACTCGCACGACTGGAACGGGAGCTTCAGGCGAGATCCGGTCGACATCGCCGCGCAAATACACGTCGAGCATCGCGTCGCCGATGATTGCGATCCTTTGATCCGCGGCGGCACTCAAAAGCTCGATCAAACGGTCACGGGAAATCGTTTCAATCATGGCGGGTTAGTTGGTAGCAGTGAGTCCGCAGTCCGCAGTCCCAGCAAGAACTTAAATGGCGCGATAAAGCCGGGCAAAGGGGGCATACCCCTTGCCACTCTCGGGGGAGAAGGGATACGCTCACCTCTCCCTATCGTATCCATCATTTGCCTTTAGAAACAATCAACGACGCTGCCAAGCGCGGCGTCTATTCGCTGCAGGAATACTTCGAGCTGGCCGGCAAAGCGATCGGCTTTATCTTCGTCAAGCCGTTCTATACGGCCGACGTTTTTCAGCAGATGGATACGATCGGTGTGGGCTCGCTCGGTATAGTCCTCCTCACCGGTTTTTTTACCGGCATGGTGCTGGCGCTTCAAACTTCCGTGCAGCTACAGACTTTCGGTGCGACCGATTACATCGGCACTCTTGTCACCGGCTCGATGATTCGCGAGTTGGGTCCCGTGCTGGCGGGATTGATGGTCGCCGGCAGAGTAGGCTCGGGCATCGCCGCGCAGCTCGGATCCATGCGTGTCACCGAGCAGATCGACGCTCTCAACACGCTCGGCACCGATCCGATCAAGAAGCTCGTCACGCCTCGGGTGTTGGCCGCACTCATCATGCTTCCGGTGCTCACCATCATCAACGATTTCGTCGGAATCCTCGGCGGAAACGTGATCGCGAAATACTATCTCGGAAAACCGGCGTCTCTCTACTGGCGCACGGTTTACGAGCAAATGCTTACCAACGGATTCACGCTGCATTACATCCCCAACGATTTTATTCAGGGGCTTGTGAAGCCGTTCGTGTTCGGCGGAATCATCTCCACGATCGCCTGTTACTTCGGGCTCAACACCACCGGCGGAACGGAGGGCGTTGGTGTGTCGACGACGCGAACGGTGGTAACAGCGAGTATCCTGATTCTCGTCGTCGACTATTTCCTCACCCAGGTCATTCTTGCGATCTTCACCCCATGAGCGACGAAGACGACCGCCGAAAGCAGCAGCAGGAGAGACGACAGCCGAGCGAGAAAGATGAGACGGCGATGCCGCGGCGCGCTCGTGATTCTAGTCGCGTGCGGGCCGCCATCCGGACAGAGCTGGAGGAAGTGGCCGAGGAGGGCACAGAAGAACAGGAGAAAATTAGGGCAGCGCCGGTCAAGAAGCCCACCGTCATATCACTCGAGAATGTGTGGCTCGCGTTCGATGAACCAGTCCTGGAGAACGTCTCGTTCGGGGCAAACGAGGGAGAGACCGTCGTCTGCGTCGGGGAATCAGGAACTGGAAAGTCGACGATCCTGAAACTGATTCTCAGGTTGTTGGTCCC
>DASWCI010000363.1:0-2168 GCA_036390195.1 Gemmatimonadaceae bacterium | reverse complement strand
AAAGATTCCTGCGCGCCTTCTCTATCGATGCGCGCGAGAACCGGATATCGCCTGGTCGGAATGGGTCGTACTGCGGGGCGGCTCGTGTGAAGCGTGGGTCTCGCAGCGCCAAGCCGTCGCGCATCATCTCAAAAAGCTGATTGAGCGTTACCGATTCGGCGCAAGCCACGTTGTAGGCTTCGCCAGTCGCGTTCACATCTTCTACCATTGCCGCGAGCAGATTTGCCTGCATTACGTTGGCGATATAACAGAAATCGCGTGTGGTTTCTCCGTCTCCAAAAATCCGACAACGCTCGCCTCTGATGAGACTCGTGATCCACCGTGGAATAACTGCCGCGTACGCTCCCGCCGGATCCTGGCGTCGTCCGAAGACGTTGAAATAGCGCAGTCCAATCGACTGCAACCCATAACTCATTTGGAAAGCAACTGCGTAGGTCTCGTTGGTCGCCTTACTCGCGGCGTAGGGTGAGAGCGGACGACCGAGCCGGTCCTCCGTCTGCGGATGCTCTGGCGTGTCGCCATATACCGCGCTCGACGACGCATAAACAAACCGCTTGATGCAAGCGTCCTTCGCAGCGACCAGCATATTGACGAACCCGTCGACGTTGACTCCGTTCGTTCGCAGCGGATCGTCCATCGACCACGGAACCGAACCAAGCGCCGCGTGGTGGAGGACGAAGTCGGCGCCCGTGCAGACGGATCGGCATGTCTCGAGATCGCGAATGTCTCCTTCCACCATACGGAAGGAAGCTGTACCCTCGAGCGGACCTTTGAGAACGTCGTCGAGATTTGCACGATGTCCGGTCGAGAAATTATCGACACCGATCACCGTCTGGCCGAGCGCTAGCAGCTCCTGAAGCAGGTTGGAGCCGATGAATCCGGCAACGCCAGTAATGACCCAGCTTTTGGGCGCTGAAAGAAGTTGTTCGCGAAGAAGGCGGTACGATGCGGAGATCACGAGCTCACAGTGGAAAGTGCCCGCCGAGCCGATTCAGAGCAGTCGTGCGCGGGAGCACGTCCGCCCGATCATACGCGCCGCTTTCCGCGGCATTCTCTGCGACCCGGGGAAAGCATCTTCCATTCCGCCTGTGCCTTCTCGCCTGCGGCGTATAAGTCGTGATTCGACGGTGGCTTACCGACAGCCGTAAGCCGGATTAGGTGCGCGACCGGAGTTTCCTGTCGCGGAGCTACCCCATTCTGTGGTAGGCGACCTACACCGCTTCGCAGGCAAACGTCTTTACGCAGCCAAGCGAGCGCAGCTGGCCCAAAAAATGTGAGCGAGACAGCTCATCTGCATTGCTTCCGACCGCGCTGCACGCGAGGCGAGGCAGCGCGATCTCGCGTCACGAGAAGCGAGAGTGTGCCAGTGTTGCTCCGAGTGCTCCCGCAGCTGCGCCACCGATAGCGGGCACCCATTCCCAGGCCCGCACGGGAGGAAGCCCGAACAGCCCGGGCACTGCGACAAAAGCGATTGTCAGGAGCGCTAAGACGTACACGACTGCCGTCACGTTCGCACCAGCGTTTCCGAGCGGGATGCTGCGCGCGACGAACAGTCCCCAGTACCCAGCCGGCAGCATCAGGATAAACAGCCACGTCGCCGTGAGCGCCGCCCCCGGCAGTCCGGAGTCGATGTACGTCTGCAGTGGAAGGAACAATCGCCATCCCTGCGACACGCTTGGGGCCATCGTCTCCTCGACGATTTCCCCGCGCGCCGCGGCTCGAACGAATACCGACGTAAGAGTGTATCGCCCCTGCAACTGAATCGTGTCGCCGACCAGCGCGCACGTCGAAGCCGTACCGAACACATGGCGCAGCCGAAAACGCATTGGACGAAGTCGCAGTGCCTCCGCCCCAGTGCGCACGCCGAACAGGAGATCCGCGTCGTTCTGAGCGAGGAGAAGAATCTCCCGCGCGCCAGCGTCCGCGATGCGGACGATCCCGGCCGTCGTCCTCGGGCAGCCACGCGGAATCACTGTCGCTTGAATGAGCGCGCCCTCAGGCCGCAACAACAGCACTCGAACTTCGTTGTCCGGAAGCTGCCGATCCGGTAGACGTACGCTGTCCACGGTGGGTTCGAGCACGTCTCCCGGAAACGCTGAGAGCATCTCGCCAAGCTCACGCCCGATCTGGCCATAATAGGGCGACCGCGTCAGCGCCGGCACGAACGA
>DASWCI010000362.1:0-2848 GCA_036390195.1 Gemmatimonadaceae bacterium | reverse complement strand
GTCGGGGACACCGATAAAAAAATTGTTGACGAGGTACCAGGCATCCGACATGTTGTGGCCTTGCACTTCTGGAATGTTCGATGCAACGTCACACATCGCTCGTCGTCGTAACCCTGGCATTGCTCGCGGCCTCACCCGCCTCGCATCGGAAAGAGCCGCCGCGCATAGTCACCCACGACAATGGCCGACCGGCTGGAACGCTAGTCGGTCACGTGCTGCGGCTTCATCTCGATACGCGAAAGGGAGTGTGGTACCCACAAGCTGATGACGGTCCCTCGGTCGAGATGTTGGCGTTCGCCGAGGCGGGCGGGCCACTCCAAATCCCTGGCCCACTGATCCGTGTGCCAGCAGGCACGGAAGTCGTTGCATCGATTACGAATTCCCTGACAGACAGCACGCTGACAGTTCATGGTCTCGTTTCACGGCCGGTGGCAACTGGCGCCTCCGGCGAATCGGTGAAGGTGGCACCGGGTGAAACCCGCGAAGTCAAATTCCGCCTCGATGCACCTGGCGAGTACTACTACTGGGCGACTACAATGGGCCGCCAGTTTCGCTTCCGCACTCGAGAAGACGCGCAACTCTCCGGCGCAATCATCGTCGACGACCCTCGAGCCCATCAACCAGTCGATCACGTGATAGTGATTGGCGAGTGGGCCGACACGCTCGACCCCGAAAGTGGTGCGCCCCGTCAGCGGCTTCTGCTCGTCGTCAACGGTCGCTCGTGGCCGTTTACATCCCGATTGAGCGAGCGTGTCGGCGATACCGTTCGCTGGCGATTGATCAATACGTCGCCCGATGTTCATCCCATGCACCTACATGGTTTCTACTTTCATGTCGATAGCCGAGGTGACGGTATTGGCGATACGACCTACGTTGGATCGACGCGAGACTCTGTGGTCACTGAGCGTGTGCGACCAGGCGCCACTACATCTATCACCTGGGTGCCAACGCGCCCAGGGAACTGGCTGTTCCATTGCCACTTTACAAACCATTTTGCCGGGCGTGGCCCGCTTGGATTACTCCGGCCCTCAGCCAATCACGAAGAGAACATCCATCACCCCGTCAATCACGCGCTCGAGGAAATGAGCGGGCTTGTCGTCGGGGTGAATGTGAAGCCGCGGCACGGCGGCGACCCGAAAACCACCGATGCGGCCTACGTGAGCGGTCGTCATCTGCGGCTATTGGTACGTCCTGGTGGAGGAACCGCGGACGAACCCTTTTACGCATTCACCCTCCATGAGCGTGGTACCGAGCCCGCACTGGACACTACGATTCGAAGTGGTAAACCGATCGTGCTCAAGCGGGGCGAACCTGTCTCAATCATGGTTGTGAACCGCACGCCGGAGCCGACAGCGGTTCACTGGCACGGGATTGAGCTGGATAGCTACTTCGATGGCGTCGCGGGTTTCAGCGGCAGTACCAGTCACCTCTCACCGGTAATCGCGCCCAGAGACTCGTTCGAAGCGCGGTTTACTCCGCCGCGCGCTGGTACATTCATTTATCACACTCACGTCGACGAGCTCCGACAGGAGCCCGCTGGCCTTGCAGGCGCCCTCCTCGTCGTTAACGAAGACCGTCCTTACGATGCGTCGACGGATATTCCCGTACTGATCACGACTCCACGCAACGCCGAAACGGCGAGCCGCGCTGTACTTCTCAACGGGAGATTGCCTGCGGCCCCGGTAGAGCTCCGTGCCGGTGTCGCGCACCGTTTCCGCCTCATCAACATCACGGTGAGCCGCCCGGGCATCAGCGTCAGAGTTCTGCGGGATACTTCGCTTGTGCAATGGCGCGCGCTCGCAAAGGATGGCGCGGACTTGCCTCCGGCAAAACGAGTCACTGGTGCGGCGCGCCAACTGGTCAGCATAGGCGAGACGTACGATTTCGAGATCATCCCCCAGAAAACTGGAGAGATGAGGCTCGAAGTGCGCAGTGCCACCGGGATATTGGTCGGAACGATGCCGCTAATCGTAAAGTAGCGCTATCGAAACCGCCGGGCGCGAACATGTTGCCGAACTGCTCACGGAACGCGGAGGGAATCATCATTGAGCTAGCGGAGCGGATCGGCTAACGCGCGCGCGATTTAGTGCGGCTCAGCTTGGCAGACGTTGTACTTCAGGTAATTTGCGACACGGCTTTACCTTGTTCGTGGCGGGACCTCTCCGCCACTCGCCGTCGAGTGAACTTCCTCACAATTACCAATTCCTGGGCGGGTGCGTGTTCGCCCCGCACAGACTAGGAGCCTTGAGCAATGGCAATCTTCAAAGAACAAACCGTTCAGCGTAAGGATCCCTCTCTGACGCCTTCAGAATCTCAGCTGCGAAAGGATACCGATTCGTTTTCGAATACCTTGCCGAGTTATGAGCCGGCGCTGCGGCCGAGGTCCAAAGAGGGGAAGGAGACAGTGATCGCTGCCGGTCTAACAATCGACGGCAAGATCGAGGGCGCCGGCCACGTTCGCATGGCTGGCCGCTTCAAGGGTGATGTGAATGTCGATGGCGATCTGACCATCGAGCCCGGCGCCAAGATCACCGGATCCGTGCGGGCCAGCACAGTCACCATCGGCGGTGATCTGGAAGGAAACATCGAAGGCGCGTCGCGCGTCGAGCTACTCGCAAGTGGCGTTCTGAATGGAGATCTCAAGGCCGGTTCACTCACCGTTGCCAGCGGATCCCGCATGCGAGGCAACGTTTCCTTCGGATGGGACGAAGCCGCATCGCCACCGCCAAGGCTCAGAGTGGAGAGCGACGGCGCATCGTGAGCACGCCGAGCGTGAGCTCGCCGGGAAAAGCGCGACTTTGTCCGCACTGCAAAGCGACGATTCTGCAGAGCGCGACCATCTGTCCCA
>DASWCI010000361.1:0-2155 GCA_036390195.1 Gemmatimonadaceae bacterium | reverse complement strand
CGTCTTCGTCCGCCGAAAGGATCTCAGTCCGGATTGTACGTCGTTCGTTCTAAGGGTGTGGAGACCGTCGGCGCTTTCGCCGGTACTCCGCAAGGCGTACGCACGGTTGCCCAGTACGTTCTTTGGGAGCCAGCCCCAATGCAGGTTCTGGCTGGTTGGACGGCCCTCTCAGGCATTCAAAAGAACGGTGGCGCCGGTACGCTTGGTGGGATTGATGTCTGCGGTGACTCGGCCGCAGTGGCCGGCGTGGCCGTTCCGGTTAACCCAGGTTACACCGGTAAAACGGTAGCGGTCGGTGACCCACCAGTCGATACGATTGCACCTGATTCGGTGGCGATCGACTGGAACGGAATAATCAATTTGAATAGCATCACCCCCACGATCACGATCCCCGGGGGAACATGGCCGACGGCGGCGCTTGAGGCTGCCTATGCCGACTCGAACTCGACCTACTATCCGATCATCCGCGTCAATGTGCCTGACTTCTCTCTACCGTCGTCGGGGAAAGGCATGATCATCGCCACCGGCCAACTCACACTCAACGGGAGCGTCGGATGGAAGGGAGTGCTGCTGGTCGGGAACGACATCACCTCGAACGGTAACAACAGCGTTGAAGGCGCGACGGTGAGCGGACTAAACGTGAAGCTCGGTACGTATGCCCCCGCGGCAAACGCAAATGGTACGAAGGACTACAACTACGACTCATGCGAGGTCGCGAAGGCGACGACCACGATGGGGGCGCTTGTCACCCTGCGTAACACCTGGGTCGACAACTGGGTGGAGTACTGATGCCGGCCGACGGACGCCCTGTGGGCCGGGCCCGTCGAGGTTTCGTTATCGGCGAGCTGCTGATCGCGCTTCTGCTCCTTGCAGTCGCAGTTTCTTCACTAGCGGCACTCATGTATTCGGTCTCCCGGCGTCCAGAAGGGCGTGCGGGAGCCGAGTGCGTTGCGAGTGAGGCGGCAGTGGGCAAGTGCGTCCCGGACAAGCCTGCAGGATCGGAGGGGACCACCGCCTCAAAACTTCTTCGTTCGGGCTGCGCGACACGCTCGGTTTACGACCAGCGTAATTGTAAAGACACCCTGGTCACGGAGAACGGCTCGGACGGAACGATCGTGAAAGCCCGTACTGACTCGGTCGCGATGGCCTTACTCGCTAAGAAGCAAAAGGCTCAGCGCGCCCTCGAGAGACCTGACCGCGGTTTCATTCGTTGATCAGACAGTCGTCGTGCTAAGGCGCGTTCGGCGATTGGCAATCATTTGTCACAGAAAGAGTTACAACAACTGGCTTTTCGGGCTGCAGAACCTGCCAAATCATGTGACTTTTTGGTCATTGTAAGAGGTCTATAGAACAGCAGAGCTTAAGCCGTCGAATGACGGATAACGGCTCTGAGAGCGTTGTTACCTCCTCCTTCGGAGATCGAGCCTGACGCGTGTCGTCAAGCGACCGGGGGAGCATCACCACGAGGACCTGCTCAAATGTGGAAAAGAGATACCCGGCGCGGCTTTACGCTCGTCGAAGTAATCATCACCCTGGGACTACTGGCGATTATCGCCGCCATGGGTGCTCCCCGCCTGTCAGCCGCGCTACGCCGTCGCACCACGCAGGCGGCAGCTGACCAGTTCGCGACCGCACACTCCCTTGCCCGCGGTACCGCTGTTCGGTACGGGCGAGTCGCCCAGCTTCACATAGATGCCTCAACGACACGCTTCTGGGTTGACGTCGACACCAGTGCGAATGGCCTCGGACAACGCGCAACGATATGGTACGTGCGAAACCTGGCTCAGCCTGGATTGGTGATGAC
This sequence comes from Gemmatimonadaceae bacterium, assembly GCA_036390195.1. Taxonomy (GTDB): domain Bacteria; phylum Gemmatimonadota; class Gemmatimonadetes; order Gemmatimonadales; family Gemmatimonadaceae; genus UBA4720. The sequence goes on along the minus strand of DASWCI010000361.1, from coordinate 351 downwards.
CACCAACCGCAGCCTCCTATGCTTTGATGCGCGAGGCCTCCCGTTAGTGCTTGGAGCGTGCGAATCCGGCGACGCCACCGTGATTTTCACAGCGACGGAAAAAGCTGACACGGTCACCACCGCAGCCCTTGGGAAGATCCTACGATGACCCGCTCAATTCAGTCTGCACCGAGGGGCGGTTTTTCGCTCGTCGAAGTGCTCGTCGCCATGTCGCTGCTGACGGTCGTCATGATGGGTCTTGGCGGCGCTGCTACCCTGGGCCTCTCCCAGATGGGGAAGGCCAGGCAAGACCTTCAGTATTCAGCCGACGTGCAGCAGGTGACGGACAGCCTTGTCGCCAAGGGATGGAAC
>DASWCI010000360.1:0-3060 GCA_036390195.1 Gemmatimonadaceae bacterium | reverse complement strand
GACCGAATGGAAGATCTGATCAATCGCGATGGCCGGACCGTAATCCTGGTGAGCCACAACATTCGACAGATAGAACGCATTTGCAAGCGCGCGATCCTCCTGGATCATGGACGAATCGAAGCCGACGGACTCCCGCCCAAGGTCTGCGATGACCTCTACCGTCGAAGCGAACAGCTGTCGCGTCAGGTAGCGGACAAGAAAGCCGCCAAGCTTGGACGTTGGCAAAGCTCCGGCGAGATCGAGGTTGGAGAAGTAGCCATTCTCGGACCGGATGACATGAAGCTTTCGCAGATCGCGCTCGGCGGGGCTCTTACAATCCAGGTCTCGTATCAAGTGAATACGGAGCTGGCGCGGCCGGTTTTCGGTATCGGAATCCACACCCCTGATTTTCTGTATCTCGCTACAGCAAATAGTGATTCACAGCTCAGCCGCGATAATCTCGCTCCGGGTCGATACGAGCTGTCGCTGCATATTCCGCACTTCCCATTTCTTCCGGGCGTGTATTGTGTGCGTGTTGGCGTAGCTTTGGGGAAGCTCTATAGCACTGCGTTCTACGCAGAAAACCTGGCCTCGTTTCAGGTCGTTGCTCCCTCGGTGCGCTGGGCAGAGTCGATGCGTGAGGGCTTGGTTCCTCTCGAAGGGCAATGGGCACTAAGGTGCGTCGGACACGATGATGGCGCTGGCACCGAGGACGGAGAGGATTCGAACATGGCGTCGCCCCGAGCAACCGCTCCCTGACCGAGCGCCGCGGCTGGAACGTGACATGGGTAAGTTTTATGAGTACAGGGTTCGTGAGGGCGCCGAAAGCGCCCCGGCGAAACTTTTGGCGCTGGTTGGCAAAGGTAGCCGAGTACTCGAGATCGGATGTTCGACTGGCTCCCAAACGCGCGTCCTTGCAAATGAACTAGGGTGCCAAGTTGTTGCGATCGAAATCGATCCAGAAGCTGCCGAACATGCTCGTCCCTACTGTCAACACCTTGTCGTCGGGAGCATCGAGTCGCTCAATGCCGCCGAGTTGGCGCCAGGCGAGCCCTATGACGTGGTTATTTGTGCTGACGTTCTCGAGCACCTTCTCGATCCGCGATTGGCTTTGGAAAAGGTTCGGCCGCTGATCTCGTCGAATGGTTGCTTGCTTGCGTCGATCCCCAATGTAACGCATTCGGCGCTGGTCTTCGAGATGATGAACGGTCGGTTCAAGTATCGCGATTACGGGCTGCTCGATACGACTCACATTCGTTTTTTTGACAGATACGGAGTTCTGCGCCTTTTCGAGGATGCCGGCTATTTCGTAGAGAAGCTCGATCGGGTCGTGATCCCGCCGGAAAAGACCGAGTTCCGTGTGGTCCCGGCAGACGACGCAGACCGCTTCGTTCTGAACTACATGGATCGTCGCAATCCCGACAGTGACACGTTTCAGTTCATCATACGGGCAATACCGGCGGTGACCCTTGACCATTCGAAGAGCGCACTGGAATCTGCCCGGCGACGACTCGAGAAGTCGGAGCGAGAGCTCGTTGCGCTACGCGAGCAGTTGTCGCGGCGCAGTTCGGAGCTCGAGTGGGTAGAGCGTCGACCGTGGAATCGAATGACTAATTTCATTCGTGGTCTCCTTTCCCGGGGGGCCGGATAAGTGCTGACCAATCGTGCGTGATCATAGCCAGCTGCGAGCGATCGCGTTCTATTTGCCCCAATTCCACCCGATACTCGAGAACGACGAATGGTGGGGCGCTGGTTTCACCGAGTGGCGCAACGTTGCGAAGGCTCGACCGCTGTTTCCGGGGCACTATCAGCCGCACTTGCCGGCGGATCTGGGTTTTTACGATCTGCGCTTGCCCGAAGTGCGTGAGGCTCAGGCAGCACTCGCCCGACAATATGGAATTCACGGTTTCTGCTATTACCACTATTGGTTCAGCGGACGACGCATTCTCGAGCGGCCCTTCGCGGAGGTTCTTTCATCGGGTAAGCCGGAGTTTCCGTTCTGCCTATGTTGGGCCAACGAAAACTGGACTCGTGTCTGGGATGGCAGCGCACAGCAAGTGCTGCTCGAGCAGCATTACAGCGCCGAGGACGATCTCGCGCATATTCGCTCACTGATCCCGGCCTTCGCCGATCCGCGCTACATCCGCATCGACGGGCGACCGCTATTTCTCGTCTACAGGAGCGAGTTGCTCCCGGACCCAGCTCGAACGGCAGAGATCTGGCGCAAGGAAGTCGCGAGGGCAGGGCTCGGTGATCTTTACCTGGCGCGTGTCGAAAACTTTGTTTCCGGAATCGATCCGAAAACGATCGGCTTCGATGCGGCGGTCGAATTCGCGCCCAATGGAGTAAACGTCGGCAAGCCCAAGTTCCGTGGCCCGATTCACCGTTTTCTCGCGAGATCGGGCCTTCTGCCCGGAGCTTATATCGACGGTAAGGTGATCAATTATCGAGCCTTGATGCTTGGAATGCTCGCGAAGGCCGAACCTGGCTTTAAACGCTTCCGCTGCGTGACGCCGATGTGGGACAACACGGCTCGTCGACGAACGCGTGCCCATATCTACTTCGGGTCGACGCCGCAGCTGTACCAGGTTTGGCTGGCGGAAATGGCAACGCGAGTGATCGACAGATCCCCACCGGAGGAGCGGATCGTGTTCGTGAACGCCTGGAACGAATGGGCCGAGGGCTGTCACCTCGAGCCGGATCTCGAGTGGGGCCGCGAGTACCTCGAGGCGACCAAAGCGGCGCTCGACGCAGCGAATGGTGCAGCAACCGCCCAAAAAAGCGATTCACCAATGTCGCCACGCACCTATCCCGCGGCAAAGCAGCTCTACTGGAGGGCACTTGCTTTCCTGGCGGAGCAGCGCGATCTCCTCAACAACCTCCTGGGACGACATAGCTGACGCCCCTCTGGCGCGTCAGTAAGCGGATTCGCCTCCCCGGTCATTCGGAAGCTCTAACTGTGATGCTTCAATACGTTGTTACTGTTCATTCGGACTGAGTCTGAGAGACTGGAAGGTGCGACCCATTCCGCATCTTTCAGGAGCTCAGCCGAATGAACATCCACAAGAATGCCCGACTCAC
>DASWCI010000359.1:0-4333 GCA_036390195.1 Gemmatimonadaceae bacterium | reverse complement strand
ATTCCGGTTTATTCGACGAGTCCGAAGTCAAAGCGAATCGAGTACCGGTGTCCGGACGCATCGTGCAATCCATACCTCGCGTTCGCCGCGATGTTGATGGCGGGCCTCGATGGAGTTCGAAAGCGAATCGATCCAGGCCAGCCGCTGGACAAGGATCTCTATGAGCTGGAGGAGGCTGAGGCAGCGGCGATCAAGCAGGTGCCGGGTTCGCTAAGTGAGACTCTTGACGCACTCGAAGCAGATCACGCCTTTTTGCTGGAAGGCGACGTGTTCACACCGGATCTGATCGAGACCTGGATCGAATACAAGCGGACGAAGGAAGTCGACGTGATGCGACTGCGGCCGCATCCGTACGAGTTTTACCTGTACTACGACACCTAGTACGCGACGATCAGCGCGGACGACGAGGGCGTTGTTTCGCCGAGATAGACCTGATGACGGTGCGGGGCGCGCCACTGTCAGCGGCAAACTTTGGCGAGGCTGCTGCAATCGCATCGGTGATCAGACGTCTGATATACAGATCATCGAGATCGGCGGGCGCGCCTAGGCGAACGTTGCGAACAACGTTGCCGCTTCCCCTAAGCAGTTTCTTCGGATCCGCGAGCTTGGTCCCTTTGAGAAAGCACAGCGTGACCCATTTGGGCATCAGCGCGAGAGAAAGGACCGCTTCCGACGGGCGATCGCTCGGTCCGTACCCGAACACGAGTGCGTTGTAGTTGTCGTAGACGAACTCGAATCCGCCCGGTATCGCCTGACGCATTCTCGCTCGCGCATCTTTGCCGGACGCAACCATCTCAGGGGTGTACTTGGCAAGGAATTCCGCGATCTGGTTTTCTGGGGAGCCGGTCGCAGCCGTTGGTGACGCGACAGTGGTCCGAGGTTTTGCGCGCTTCTTGGCAGGCATTATTCGAGGTGTCGAGCGAGGAACTCTTCAACCTCGCGCAAAGTAGTCGCCCGCGCCACTGACTTTGGGAAATGCTCGACCAGATGCATTTGAGGCGAGTATGCGATCACGGGTTTTTTGTAATCGACGGCTAGCGACACTTCGGTGGCAGTTCCCTGCTCCCCCGGAAGCCCAATTATGGCGACGCAGGATAGAATGTTGATATGGTTCCGCGACAGGTCCTCTTTGCCTCGCGGCCCGCTGTAGGGAAGGTGCGTGTATATGGGCAGCTCCACGTACGGGTTTGGATAGCCATCCCTGGGCCTCGAACGTTCGCTTTCGCTGAAACACGGGATAATGCCGATGCAAATCCCTCGGTTTCTCGGCGCCTGCACAAATGCTCTGCTGACCGATGTCATTACCCCTCGCCCGCCGCCGGTGAGGAGGTTCACGCCGAGAGCGGCGAGAAGTTTTCCGATTTCTCGACCAAGAGCGTCGTGTTCATCGGTACCAGAGCCCATCACCCCCACAGTCTGGTTTGCAACGATTGGATCCATTCTGGAAGTCAAGCAACTTACTTCGTTGCGCCTCGCTCACGGACCTCGCCCCAATTCGGAAACGCGTTGAGACCTGGGGGGAATGTGAGTTGCACCTCGCCCGTGCCGTCCGCGTTCATCAAAAAAAGTTGGAGTTGACCTCGACCCCCCACTCGCCTGTGGAACACGATTTTTTTGCCGTCGGGTGACCACGAGGACGTCAAGTCGGGTACGTCATTGTCGGTGAGCTGCACCTGTCCCGTGCCATCCGCGTTCATGACGCAGATCTCGAAATCAGGGCCGCCCCTCCTGCAACTGAAAACAATGCGTTTGCCATCTGGTGACCAGGCGGGAGCCCGCTCCTCCTCGGTGTTGTTGGTCAGGCGCGTCGGCTTTCCGGTTCCATCTGAGTTGATCACGTAAATCTCGGCGGTCGCGGAGTTAACGGGATTGTCGGTGACGGCGTGGCTCGTGAACACAATCTTCTGCCCATCGGGCGACCAGTCGGGATCGTCGTCAATCGCGGCCGGACTGTTCGTGATGTTCTTCGGCCGCGCCCCGTTCCTGAGGAACTCGCCAACGTTCAGGACGAAAATGTCATTGTCGCTCGTCGCCGCGCCCGGGTCAGGCTTGATCGGTCGCCCCTTGCCAGACGCTGAAGCGTGGAATGCGATGCTCTTGCTGTCCGGAGACCAAGTGGCAGAGCTACCTCGTATCAGGGGAGTCTGGCCGGTGCCGTCGGTGTTCATCACGAACAGGTCCGAGGTGTTGAAGGGCTCCGCCTCCCCATCCCCCGCGGCCCGCAGCCGGTTGCTGTCGAACACGATCCTGCTCCCGTCCGGCGACAAGGCTGGGAAACCATCGTAGTAAGTGTTCTCCGTCAAGCGCCGCGGGTTCGTGCCGTCCCCGTTCATCAGGTAGATCTCCCCCGCGAGCAAAGCGCGCTGGGGGTTGACCGCAGGATCGGCAGCCGGATCGTGGCGCGTGCTAACGAACGCAATCGTCGAGCGCATCGACGCCTGCATCTCGCCGCGACTCAAGGTCCGTGTGCAGGCTCCGAGCAGGCCCGCGCCCGAAACTCCAATAATCATCGATGCGGCCAGCGCCGTGTTCTCGATTTCGTTGCGCCTGTTCATGATTTCTCCCTTTTTCGGAGTAGAGAAACTGTACCGTGGGATTGTAGCCGAGCACGCTACGGTGATGATCGCCATCGTGTTTCCTCGATTTTCAGCGGATCCTCTCCGGCGCTTTCGCTTCCCATTGCGAAACGTTGATGCCCCTCGCGAGCAACCACACAGTCAGCGATACTCCCGCGATAGACATCGGCAGAAGAAGGACGTCGGACGCGTACGCCGGCGTCAGGACCAAGGCGAAGTTCCTCATGACAAAGCCGAGACCGCCGATCGCTAGAAGAATGCCGAGAACTTTGGGAATGTAGCCCGATCGAAAGATCAGGTACCCACGGAGAATGCCGGCGACACCGTAGAACACCATGAATAGCCCTGCACCGTATCCGTAGAACTTGAGCGAGAGCAGCGCGAGAGTGTTGAGTTGATCCGGAGAAAAAGTCTTCAGATAATCAGCGCCTCCCAGGATGAACGTCGCTGCGAAATAAAAGAGCTCGGCGACAGCGAAAACGGCGGTGGATATGAGCCCGAAGAACGCGGCGAGAAGGGCAAGATCTTTTCGGACAGGCCTTAGCAACACATACATGACCAGCGACAGCGTGATGTCACACACGGCTTCGACGAGGTAAGTGGCGAAGCCCAAGCGGAATAGCGAGTTAGAAGCAATGATATTTTTTGCGGTCGCGGTCGCATCCGCTGAGACAATCAGCTTGGTTGGAACGTAGAACTCACCAAAGCCGCCAGCCACCATCGAAATCAGGAATAGGACGCCGGCAATCCTGGCGTACGTCTGTGCCGACGCCGCTGACTGCGCCGGCCGGCGATCGTCGATCGCGTTCGCGACACCCGTCATACCCTCATCAGAACTCTTCAAGGATCTTTTTTGCTTTCTTGGGATTGTCACTGACAATCGCGAGCTCAACCAGGTCATCCGCGACGCCCGTTACGTAGATCGCTTCGAGATCAACGCCAGCGTCGCCGAGGCGGTTGGTGACGTTGGCCAGTACACCGGCTTTGTTCTCGAGCAATACGATGTGGACTTCACTCTCGGTGAACCGAATGTTCGCCGCCTCGAGAGCGCTGCGGGCCACCACGATGTCATCGGGGAGAATGCGCGCCACCGCCTCGCCACGAATGGACAGTGCCGCGAGAGCTTTGATGTTGACGCCGCGCCGGGCGAGCGCCTGCGCTACTCGGGCGAGATCGCCGGGTTTATTGGTGAGCTGGATCGAGCAGTCTTTCATTGGAGTCTCCGAGCGAGCTTAAGGTGTCATCGACGTCTAACGCGGTGGTTCGGGCTGCAAGCACGTTACCACCTTTGCGACGAAGCCGCATCGGAAAGGTGCTTGGCACCTGCAACGTTCGTTACGCAGCACCCGCTTCAATGTGCGATGGTCAGCCTGCTGATTGGAGTCAACGAGATCTTCCGGAACTCGACCTCCGATCCTTCCGACTGCAGAGCGATTCGGCCATGGTCGGCGGTCGCATCGGAACCATCATTTACCAGGTCGCCGTTCTCCCAGACTCTGATCGATCTGCCGACGGCCTCGATCACCATAGTGTTCCATTCGCCGACAGGCTTCTCGGAGTTGTCGGTCAGATTGAGGATGCGTCGCGCCTTGCCTTCCGTCGTGCCCCACTGCGCCGGTGGGCCGCGCCGGCGCTCCATGTCGGGAACGCGGATGTCTTCCAGGATGCACCAGAAATCGCCGGCGTTCCCACTCTCCATCTGCACCTCGATGGAACGCGGGAACATTCCGTAGAGAGCGCGCGGTATCGAGGCGTGC
>DASWCI010000358.1:0-2921 GCA_036390195.1 Gemmatimonadaceae bacterium | reverse complement strand
GGTCACTACGTCAGGACTTCACCAGCGCCCTTCCGAGTACAGGCAACTGGCCACGCCATACGCCGAGCAGAAACGTCCCGACGTCGTGACCTCGAGCCTCGCGCCTGCACCGCTGACGGCTCCCGCCCGTTCAGTTGCAGTCACAGCTAGCCAAGCCTGATGTCAGGTGGCCGGATCTCTTAATCCGTAATCGCCCCTCATCTCGCGATCACTAACGGCAGCCCTGACCCCGGTCCTCTGCTCGAAGTGCCCGACAAATTCCGCCAATCGCTCGCTCGTAAAGGTTCCGCGCGGAAGACCGAGCGCGTCGATCGCTTCTTCGATCGCCGCCGGCTCCCCCTCCACCTCGACCAGCACATCCATCCGCGGGTACGACTCGAAGCGAATCGTGGCGCCGCGGAACTGGTACTGCGCAATCTCGCGATCGATCTCCCACGTGAGTTCCAATCCCAGTTTCTCGATGATCTTCTCGAGTGACTCGAAGTCCTCGACCGGCGTGGCGATTTCTTCCCTCACCTTGTAGACATCCCGCAACTCGCTCGGACCCTTCCAGTCGAGGTGCGTCTTGGTAGAGTTCGGGCTCTGGTAACGACGAGTTCTCAGAACTTCGTCGCGCGCGGATAATTCGCGCGAAGCAAAGTCGTAGCGTCTGTCCGACATCCTTCCCTCGAACGAGAGCGCTGCTCCCGCGGCTTCGATTTTTTGTCGGCGCGCGGCCAGGTCGTCAACAACCGCTTTGAGCTCGACCTCACGCATTCAGGATCGTCTCGAGCACCCGCTGCGTGTTCTTTAGCGACGGAAAAACAGCGTAAGGATTGTGGGCCTCGAGTTGTTCGACGGTGTAGTGTCCGCTCGCGACGCCGATCGCCTTTGCGCCCAGGGCGCGGCCGCACTCGATGTCAGCGGGAGTGTCGCCAATGACGATCAGACGATCGCCGGCGATGTCGAGCCCAAGCGTCTCGCTTGCGCGTCTTTGCGCTATTGCCGGAAGCTCCGGGCGATGCTCGTGATCGGATCCGAATGCATTCACTCGAAAGCGATCGGGATTGATCCCGGCCGCACTGAGCTTGGTTCGCGCGCCGGGTTCGACGTTGCCAGTAAGCAAACCTAGTACGACGTCTTCGCGCGCCTCGAGTGCACCGAGCAGCTCGACGACACCCTCCAGCGGGCGCACGTTGAACTTGCCGCTCTTCGCGCCAGTGCGAAGGCCTTCGAGATACAGCTCGATCAGCTTTTCCATCCGCGAATCGATGTGCTCGTCGGAGTGACCCTCGAGACGCATGACGTCGCGCACGATCTGCTTGTCGGTTTTGCCATCGTAGCGGTACGCCGGATTGCCGGGCGAGCCAAAGACCATTCCCAGAGCCCGCTGCATCGATGCGCGTCCGAGCCCGCCGGAGTTGAGTAGCGTGCCGTCGATGTCGAACAGGACGAGTCTCATGTCCGCGTCAGAAAAACTCCGGCGATGATCGTCGCCGCGCCCACACCCTGAAAGATCGTGGGCGTCTCACTGAGAAATGCCCAGGCGACAAGCAATGCGACAATCGGCTGGAGATTCGAGTAGACGGCGGTTCGCGTTGGTCCAAGAACGCGCAGTCCGCGATACCAGAACAGATAGGCGACAACCATCGAGATGACACTCGAGTAAAACAGCGCGAACCAGCCACCAACGCTCACACCAGCCCAGTTGGTGGCGATTAGCGCCGGAGTCGAAGCAATAGCTAGAGGGATTGCGCCACCGACCATCGTGGTAGCCGACAGCTGAACAACATCGATTCGCTTGGCAAAAGGCTCGAGCAGGATTGTATAAAGCGTCCAGCAGAGAACACCGCAGAAAACCAGCAAAGATCCGAGTAGCGTGGGCTGGCCGTGCGACGGCTTCGCACTCCCAATGATGACGAAAGCTACGCCGATCACTGACAGGCCAATTCCCAGGAGTGTCCTGGCCTTCACGCGCTCCATTCCCCGCGCGCGCGCTGCAAGAGCAATGAACGCCGGTGCCGCGCCGACTATCAGCGAAGCATTTCCGGCGCGCGTCCGCGCTACGCCGTGAATGAAAAAAAGCTGATATAAGCCGTTCCCCAGGACTCCGAGTAGCAGCAGGTTAATTCGATCCCGTCTCTCGAGCAGCGCACGACCGCTGAGGAACGCAAACAGCACCAGACATATCGCCGCCGTTCCAACTCTGAGACCCGTGAAGGCGATCGGACTGAAGACGCGGGTGGCGTACTTCGTCACCACGAAGTTGATCCCCCAGATCATCGCCATGGTGATAAGGAGGACGTCGGTCAGTCCGAAGGCGCGCTGCGCGGAAGTGCCCACGACTGGCGGATTTTCGACGATTTCTGCCGCCGGACGGGTTACCGTTTCTGTCATCGCCGAAAGCTAGCCGACGAACGCGCAGCGCGGCTACTTTGCTGCATGCACATCTCCTTCGCCGTCTTCGCCGACGCCGCCAACCTCTCGCAGGAAGGAAAGCTCAACGTCCTCGGCGTCTTCGATGCGGTGCAGGTGGCGGGTCTACCGACGATTCATCCGCGCACACACTTCATCGTCCGTCTCAAGGCCAATGGCGACGATGTCGGGACCCACAAACTCACTTTCCGCTGGCTGAGTCCACTCGAGGAAGAGCTCTGGTCATCGACCGGCGAGATGAATGTAGCACCGGCACCAAATCCAGTATTCGAAGTGGACCTGCCGATCATCGCCGTAGTTGATCTCCCGCTCAACATGGCGGGGCAATACACGATGCAAGTCACGCTCGATGAGCAGCCGACCGCTGCCGCGCGTTTGTTCGTTAACGGGCCCGCCCATCCTATGGTTGGCGGCGCGCCCAACGGCATGGTCAGCTGACAGACTGAGCTCGCAGTCCGCAGCACTTAGTTCTCTGCGAGAACTCTCCGTGCGAACCGGAAGCGTTT
>DASWCI010000357.1:0-2061 GCA_036390195.1 Gemmatimonadaceae bacterium | reverse complement strand
AGGAGGCGTCGACCTGTCAACGAACGGGGATTCGGACACTGAAAGAGGTGCGACGGTAATCGCGCTGTTCGGCGACATCCGCGCCTGGAAGGGAAGGCCGGGGTACTCCACGGCCGCGAAAGCCCAAGTGCAGCGAACTCTCGACAACGCAAGAGCTCAAGATCGTCTCATCATCCAGTTCAGCCACCCGCGCCTCGCGGGCGAGCTGGATGTGGGTGCACCAATCCTCTGCGCGTGGGGCGGCGAAGCTGTAATGCAGCGTGCAGCCGCGCGAGTGTTGCTCCGCGAGCTGGCCGCGAGCAGCGGCGCGCGGAGTGCACAAGCCGCTGGCTAGCGCGACAAACGGGAGGCTCCAATGAACGAGAGCACCGCGAAACCATCGCCCCTTCGGATCTTCGGTCAGCCGAAGATGGCAGTGCTGTTGTTTCTTGGCTTTTCCTCCGGACTCCCGTTTTATCTGACCAGCAAGACCCTGCAGGGGTGGATGACCACTGCGAAAGTGGATCTCGCCACCATCGGGTTCTTCAGTCTGGTGACGCTTCCGTACTCGCTCAAGTTCGTTTGGGCGCCGGTGATGGATCGCTACATTCCGCCGTTCCTGGGTCGACGCCGTGGATGGGTGCTCATCACCCAGGTGCTGCTCCTCGTCGCGATTGCAGCGATGTCGCTTCACGATCCGCAAACAGGACTGAGAATGCTGGCGGTCAACGCGATTGCCATCGCTTTCTTCAGTGCGTCACAGGATATCTCTCTCGACGCCTACCGCACGGATGTCCTCGAGACGCGAGAGATGGGCGCCGGCGCGGCGGTTTTCGTGATGGGATACCGCATCGCGATGATCACGACGGGCGCCCTCGCCTTTTTTCTTGCCGATCGAATCGCGTGGCCGACAGTGTACGTCGTGCTTTCGTTGCTGCTGATCATCGGCATCGTGACGACTTTCGTTGCGCCCGAGCCGGTCCTGAGCGATGCACCGCCAAGAACACTTGCCGAGGCGGTCGTGCTCCCATTCGCCGATTTTTTTCAGCGCGCAGGCGTGCTGCGAGCGTTGTTGGTTTTGCTTTTTATTGTCGTGTACAAATACTCCGACAGCCTTGCCGGCAGCATGACTACGCCGTTTCTGCTCAAGGCGGGTTTTTCACAGAGTGAGGTCGGTGCTGTCTTTCTGGGAGTGGGAGTCATCGCGACGATTGCCGGAGTCCTCGTCGCGGGCGCAGCGATCGGCAAGTTCGGCATCAATCGCTCTCTCTGGATTTTTGTGGTTTTCCAGGGCTTGAGTAATCTCACCTATTACGGATTGTCCCTCGCCGGCAAGAACCACGCATTCATGGTCGCCGCCGTCATTACGGAGAATTTCGGATTGGGACTGGTAACGGGCGCGATGACGGCCTACTTGATGAGCATGTGTAACAAGCGATTCACTGCGACTCAGTTCGCGCTTCTCTCCAGCCTCATGGCCGCCAGCAGGGACATACTCGTGGCGCCGGCCGGCAAGATCGCAGAATCCCTGGGCTGGCCGTCGTTCTTTTTGATCACCGTTGCAATGGCAATTCCACCGCTCGTTCTGCTTCCATTTATTGCGCCATGGTCGCGCGACGTACCGATCGGAGCAGCGCCCCACACGGGCGAGACTGTCCCCGCTAGAGCTGCTTAGCCTCCGTTGGTACCACGCCGATAGTCGCCGTCAGGCGTGCGCAACCGCGCTGTAACGACGGTGACATTGTCCGGTGCACCTGTGTGCATCGCTTCCTCGATCAGGGCCTGGCAGATCTCCTCCGGCCTTCCCGCGCCGCGCGTGATCCGTCCGATTTCCTCGGCCGACACCTGATTCGACAATCCATCGCTGCAAAGCACCAGAAAATCGCCGTTCTCGAGCTTCACCCGGTAAAAATCGGTGACGACCTTTTCCTCGGGTCCAAGCGCCTGGAGGATGATGTTGCGGTGCTCGCTTTGGGCCGCTTCCTTCGCGGTCATTCGTCCGGCATCGATCAGTCGCTGCACGAATGACTGGTCCTTGGTAAGCTGCTTCGCCGCACCCCTTCGCACCAGATACGCTCGGCT
>DASWCI010000356.1:0-7728 GCA_036390195.1 Gemmatimonadaceae bacterium | reverse complement strand
GGCGACCGTTTTGCTTGTCGGCGCGTCCGTAACGCCGGGCGGAGATTCGTAGTCGATGCTTCCCCGGATCCGCTTGTCCTGTGTGCCTACGACTCCGGATTGAACCGCACCCGTCGAAGTTTGATGTCCAGCCACACCATGCAGCGTTCTGTCGCTGACCTTGAGCCAGGGTGCGCCCGTGAGTCGCAGTCTCGCCAGCGGCACGGTGCTGAACTCGTCGTCACCGAGTCCGTCACCGGAGACCATGGTAATACGAAGAGCTCGCGCGCGGCGGAGTAAGGGATTCCCGTGCGAGTCGTCAGGAGTCCGGAATGGGATACGAAAGAACACCCAGCAAACGTCGTCGCGTGCTCCGCGCGGCTGACCCGCCAATTGTGGCGGCGCGCTGCACACGCCAGTGCGCGTTCGCTTCGTTGGGTCGGCAAGGTTCACGATGTAGCGTTGCCATTTCTCCTGGTCGCGATCGGCCGTCGTGAGGTTGAGAACGTTATCCGCGTCGATGTCTTCTTCGTCGAGCCTGTTGTTGTGGATTGTGCAGTTCGTTTTCGAGTCGCCGAGAATTTGCCGGAGGCCGTAACCGCCGCGACATGTCGGGGCGAAGCGACGCATTGCGTAGGTCGGCGCCTGCCCGGGAACTGTGTCGTACGCTATGATCAGCGTGTCGATGACATCTCCGGGAAGTCCGTTATCGTTGCTCGCAACGTTGAAAGCGCGAGAAAAGGGATCGCGCTCGCTGTCGAGACGGTCGAGTCCTTGAATCCGCTTGCCGTGATACGTCGTGTCGAGCGATCCGGCAGTGGCCCCCGGACGAACAATCAAAGTATCCGGGCCGAATGACACCGAGTTCTCCGAGATGTCTCCGAAATCGAAAATCAAGGTGGGATTCTTGGTCAGGTTGCGGGCGATGGGAACTTGCGCCCAGAATTCCAGATTCTCGGCGCGAGAGATGTCGGAGCCGCTCGGCCCGAGGACGGTACGGACCGACCGCCACCTACGTCCGGCTGGAGCGTTCGGCACCGTCCAGCGGAACGTACTGGTCTCGTTATTCAACTGACCGCCGACCGACAGCGGATAGAGTGTAAGCCAAAGGAGCGGCTCAGGGCCGGCGATGCCGGTTCCACTCTGGGATACCAGCGAGTCGATCTGATCGATACGGTAGCGAACGGCGTGACCATCGGCGTCCACGCCGTTGCTCTGCCAGGCAAGCGTCGTAACGCGCGTGAGGTCGAATACCGTGGCGCCGAACCTCGCCGGAATCTTCGTTCCCAACGCCGGCTGGCTGCTGAAATACCATTGCGGGTCGTTCAGCGAGATCGGTAGTCCTCCCTCGCCCTCGAACGATTCGAGATATGCCTGCTGAGAGGCGTTGGTCTGCGGACGACTTGCTGCAAGCTCGGCCAAGAATCCGACGCGCGACGGAATCGTCGTCGGCCCGAACGGCAACTTTGAGACGAGTGCCGTCAGCGGCTCCGCATCGAAGTTGAAGAGCGCACTCACACCCGCAACGAGTGAGGCGGCGGGCTCGAATCCGAGCGGCGGTCGCGTGAAGTTGGTGCGCTGACTCTGCGATATCGCGGTGAAATTGATCTGGCCATTGGTCAGCGGGAATTCCGCGGTGGCGCCGAAGATCGACGTTGGCGTTTCCTCGAAGACAGGATTTTCCTCGTATTGCACCGTTACCTGTCGTGGTCTTGGGAAAAGCGTATCCGGCCGGTTGAACGAGACGCGGCCGAGGTCGTAATCGACGGAGTAATCGGTGCCGCGGGTGAGAGGGATACCGTCAACGAGAAGGCGCTCCGAATTCGGCCTGACCTGCACTGTGCCGAGCATCAACGCGCCGCCTTCCCCGCTGCCCTCCGATTGGGCTCGCACTCGGATGTGATAGACCGCTTCGGGCCGTTGAGACGAGCGGACGTATTCCGGCGGCGTGGTGTAGATCGTGTCGTTGCTCGGATTCCCTCCAACGGCCAGCCCATTCGATGCGAAGGGCTTCGCCGACGGGAATATCAGGAACTGGTCACGAATTGTGTGCGAACCTGGTGAGCCGAGGCTCAGCTCGAAGTTGGGATCACTTGGCCGCGGCCAGATCCGATTCTCGAGATCGAAGCTCGAGCTGTTCGTCGATTGCGCCAGTCCGAACAGCTTGAGGTATGTGTCGGCGTTCCCTGTTACGGGCTTCTCCTGGTCCTCGCTGCTTCCGGTCACGACTTTGAGCGTCACGCTCTGCCGGCGAAGATCTGGTCCGCCGAGGCGGTAGACGCTTCTGATCTCGCGATCGAACGCTGGATCGCCCGGTTGCACATCCGGATCCCAGATCAGATTAGCGAACTGCTCGTTCTTCGAATCGAACTTGAGGTCAGGGGTGCCACCGGTCGCGGTATAGACGGTGTCGCGGCCGTTGATGCGGACACGATAAGCGACGACGAGCCGCTCGTTGTTCAGAGCGAGCGGGCGCACGAGCGCAATCCAGAGAAGAGATGGATCGGCGTAATAGTCGACACCTTCGCGGAGATACTCGTACACCTGCCCTCTCCGGGAGCGCGGATTGCCGAGCAGGCGGAACTGGGGGCCGTTGGGATTCGGCGGCTGCCCCCCGATCAACAAGCGATAAAGAAAAATTTTTGTCGGCCGGAGCGTGTCGGGCAGCGACGCTGACAGCGCCGCCATTTTTCTCGTGTCGAGGATGTCGATGTTCGGATACGATCTGCCGAACAGCTTCGGATCGACCGTGAAAAAGAAGCGACGCGGCTCGAACTGATAGTCTTCAATTTTGCGGTCGATTGCCTGAAGCGTGCGATCGCCGACCGTGAAAACCCGATCGCGCACGACATTGCCTTTCTGCTGGGCCAGAATCGTCTTGAGTCGCATCGAGCCGAGCTTGGTAACTGCCTGGATGCCGTAATTGCCGCTGGCGATTCCAGCGGTGATGTAGCGCGAAGCCGGCGGCTGGAACGTGACGTTGCCGACTTCGAGGCGCTGGACGAACTCACTTCCCTTGCCCTCGTAGTAGATCGAGATGTTGTTCGAGGCGTCGAACTCGCGCTGCGTGTCGTAGTCGAGATTGACGTGGACCCGGTCTGCAACGATTCCGCCGGACTTGGCAGCGAACTGAAAGTCCACAAGCGGCTCGAAGGCGCTGCGGCAGTTCGCGACGGGATTGAAGAAAAAAGTCGAGGAACAAAGCGCGGTCTGATTTTTCTCACCACGAAACTCGAGACGTCCGTCCAGCTGCAACCCGAGATCAGCGTGCTCTCCAAGGATCGGTATCGGCTTGATGCCGACAGGAGGCTTCGGCTTCGGCGGCAAGTCACCTGGATACGGAGGACTTGGGGTCGATGAGGCGAAGTTGCTCGTCGCAACCTGACCCCAGACGGCTTCCATTATCGCGCGCATGTTCTGCTGGAAAGCCGTTGCGCGGGCAGCCTCGATCTGCGCCTGAGCCTGGAGGAATGCCTGCCGTTCCCCTCGTGACAACACCGACGGAAGAGTCAGCGGGAGCGTGTCGCGCCCGAGCCTCAGCCGGATTCCAGGCGTTCCTGGAGTTCCAGTTGGTGGGGTGACAGGCGGTGCCGGCGTGATCTTCCGGGTTGTGTCGCGCGGATCCTGGGCGTGCGCGTTTCGACTAGCCGCGAAGAGCAATGCGATCGCGGCAAAGACCAGCGCGACGCGGCGTGAGGAGGACGGCGCCGAACGCGCGGAACTCGTTGTCTGCGTGTCGCTTACCCGCGAGCGCACGGTATATTTCACTCCGTGAAGATACTGCACCGCTACGTTCTAAAGGAACATGTAGGTCCGCTGACTTTCGCCCTTACAGCGCTCACTTCGATTCTGCTTTTGCAGTACATCGGAAAGCACTTTGGCGAGCTGGTTGGCAAGGGACTGCCGGCGTTCGTGATCGCGGAGTTCTTCGGGCTATCCATCCCGCTTACGGTCGCGCTCACTCTGCCGATGGCAGTGCTGGTCGCGACTCTCTATGCCTTCAGCCGCCTGGCGGCAGAAAACGAGATCACGGCGCTCAAAGCCAGCGGAGTCGGACTTGTGAGTGTGCTGCAACCGGTTCTTTGGGCGGCGCTCGGCATCACCATCGTTATGATCGGGTTCAACGATCAGGTGCTGCCGCGCTCGAATCACAGGCTCGCAATGCTGCAGCGTGACATCGCGCAGACGAAGCCGACCTTCGGTTTGCGCGAGCAGGTGATCAACGAGGTCAGCCCCGGAAAATTCTACCTGCGCGCCGGACACATCGACGAAGCGTCGAATTTGATGCGCGAAGTTACGATCTACGACATGGAGGATCCGACGCGCCGACGCACGATTTACGCCGACAGCGGCAACATGCGGCTGACCAAGGGCATGACGGACCTCGAGCTCACGCTCTACAACGGCAGCATGCAGGACGTTCCTACCGTAAATCCCGACGAGCTGCAGCGGCTTTACTTCAACGTCGATCTGATCCGCGTCCGCGGGGTGGGCAACCAGTTTCAGAAGACGACCGCCGACTCGTACAAGAGCGACCGCGAGATGACGGTGTGTGAGATGCAGGCGGCACAAGACAAGGCGAGGCACGAGCACGAGGTCGCTCGCAAAGAATTCGAAATAAGACGGGCGGCACTAAAAAAATCGAACGCGATGGCGGGCCAGGATGTGCTAAAAACCAACACCAGCGCGCCGTGGGACATCGGCCTCGGCAGATTGTACTGCAACGCCGTCGCCCTTTTTGCGCCCAAGAAGGCGAAGGCGCAGGGAGTGTCGACCACTCCGAGGGTAACGTCGTCGTCCACAACGCCGCGGGTGACGACGTCATCTGCTTCGAGACCGAGGCTGACGCCGATACAGCCGGCTCCGCCCAACTCTTCTGACCTCGCGGTCGCTGAGGCGCTGCGAATCAGACTTCAGGACAGCGCGCAGCTCATGAACTCCTACGGTGTCGAGATCCACAAGAAGTTCGCGCTCGCCGTCGCCTGCTTCGTGTTCGTGTTGCTCGGCGCGCCTATCGCGTTGCGATTTCCGCGCGGCGGCGTTGGCCTCACAATCGGTGTCAGCCTGTTCGTGTTCGCGCTGTATTACATATGCCTCATCGCTGGCGAATCGATCGCCAAGCGTGGCCTGATGCCGGCAGTCGTGTCGATGTGGATGGCAAACGTCATCTTCGGTTTGATTGCGCTGTGGATGCTGGCGAAGATGGGCCAGGAGGGCACCACGGCTCGCGGCGGCGATGCGAAGGAGATGATCGGCGCCGTCAAGGGTTGGGTACGCTCCAAGACCCACTGGAAAGACCGCCGCGTTCGGCGGGAGAGACTCGCCGCTTGAAGAGAATGGTGCGGGCGCTCGACCGCTATGTGTTCGTCGAATTCTGGAAGATCTTCGTCACGACCGCGCTCGGGTTTCCGATACTCGTCAACATCATCGATCTGACCGACAATCTCGACACGTACCTGGGTCGGCATTTGAGCGGCGGACGCATCGCGCTCAGCTACCTGTACTGGCTGCCTGACTCGATGTTCATGGTGCTGCCCGCGGCGGTGTTGTTCGCGACGGTGTTCGCGATAGGCGCGCTCACGCGACATTCAGAGATTACTGCCGCGAAAGCGTCGGGCGTCAGCTTCTATCGCTTCATCGCTCCGATCTTCGTCGGCGCACTGCTCGCGACCATGGTGGGGCTGATACTCGGCGAAGTTGCTCCGGTCACGAACAAGAAGCGGCTCGACATACTGCAGGCAAATCGGGTCAATATCAGCAACGACCGCTATAACTTCGCCTACGCCGCAGATCGCGGGCGCGTTTACAAGATCGGCGCGCTGCACCTGCTCGAGCCCTCGATCGAGGGAATGGTGATCGAGCGAAAGGGAAATGGCCCCGATTACCCGTCGTACGTCATCACCGCCAACTCGGCCCGCTACAAGCCATCGACCGGATGGTTGCTGCAGCGCGGAGCAATGCACGTGATTCCCGACACGTTGCGCAACGTGACCTTCAGCTTCGACTCGCTTCGAGACCGACATTTCACTGAACCGCCGAAGGAGCTGACTTTGACTCAGAAGGCACCTGCGGACATGGGCTTCAGGGAGCTTGGAAGGTTCATCACGTCGATGGAGCGCTCCGGTGCGGAGGTCAACGAGCTGCGAGTCGAGCGAATGCTCAAGATCGCGATACCGATTACCTGTGTCGTCATTCTCCTTTTCGGCGCACCGCTGGCAACGAGCACACAGCGTGGGGGCGCGGCCTACGGAGTTGGGCTAAGTCTCGCAACGACCGTGATCTTCCTGATGCTGATTCAGCTCACGAAAGGCATCGGCGGCAAGGGAATGATCCCCGCGGATCTGGCAGCGTGGCTGCCGAGCATCATATTCGGCGTGGTGGGAGTCATCCTCTTCGCGCGCGTCAGAACTTGATACGGGATCCGCTCAGTCCCTTTCGCAAGGTTGGGAACTGGAGTTACTTCCTGCGCGATATTGGCCGCGCGCTCGAGGATGTAAGGACCTACGGGCCCGAGACGATCCGGCAAATGCGCAACATTGGCGTCGACTCGCTGCCGCTCGCAGCGATCGTGGCTGCCTTCATCGGTGCGGTCACCGCGTTCCAGACTCGATATCAACTTTTTGGTGGAGTTCAACTTTCAGTAGTTGGACTGATCTCGCGGCAGTCGATAATTCTCGAGCTGGGTCCGCTGCTCACCGGGCTTGTATTGACTGGAAGAGTCGGAGCTCGCATCACCGCGGAAATCGGAACGATGCGCGTGACCGAACAGATCGATGCACTCGAAACGCTGGCGTACGATCCGATTGCGTATCTCGTCGTCCCTCGTCTCATTGCAGCACTCGTCATGCTTCCGGTATTGACGATTCTTGCCGACGCGGTCGGGGTAGGAACAGCGATGTTCACCGCGGTGACGGCAACGGACGTCACCAGCGCGGATTTCACCGCGGGGCTACGACTCTCATTCACGCCGTTCCAGATTGTGTATAGCGTCATCAAGGCAACTATATTCGGCGGCGCAATAGCCTTCTTCTGCTCCTACGAGGGCTATACCGCGAACGTCGGCGCCGAGGGCGTCGGACGCAGCACCGCGCAGGCAGTGGTCGTGACGTCGGTTGCGATTCTTGTGCTGGATGCGCTCACCGCGCTCCTCTTGGCCCCTTACCTCCAGGCATGAAGACAAGAGACGAAGTACTTGTTGGTCTGGTCGTGACAGCGGCGATAGTCGTGACGGTCTTGGGCTCGCTGTGGCTGGCGCGCGGCGGATTGTCGAAGGGTTATCCGCTTTACGCGAAGTTTCCGTGGGGTGCGGGACTGAAACAGGGGCAGCCGGTGCTACTGGTTGGTGTGAGCGTCGGATACGTGGACGAAGTCGATCTTCATCAGGACGGCATTCTCGTCACGACGCTGAGGATTCAGAAGAATTACAAGGTGCCGGCGACCAGTACGGCAAGCGTGATTCCCAACGGGATCTTCGGCGACATGGCAGTGGCGCTGACTCCTTCACGTCCCGATCCGCGCTCGTTCAATCCCGGTGACACGGTTCCGATTGGGCCATCGACTCCGGGGATTTCGGCGCTGACGGGCAACGCGGACTCCGTGATACGTTCGGTGAACGCGGTGACATCCGCGTTGGAGCGCGAGATGGTCGCGGGCGGAGGAATCCGTGACCTGCGCAACACGATCGCCGCGACGAACCGGCTGGTGAACGATTTCTCGGCGATTGCCGCGGAGCAATCGCGGCAGCTGAGC
>DASWCI010000355.1:0-14578 GCA_036390195.1 Gemmatimonadaceae bacterium | reverse complement strand
TGCGACCTCACGCCCCGCCTGCAGCTCGCGCACGATTGAAATCAGAGCGCGATCGGCTCCGCGCGTGCTCGACCCACGTATCAGCCCGAAACCGAGCGAGCTAGCGGCGCGGGCGACGAGCTCGCCATCGCGGTGCTCGCTGATCAAAACCACGACGCTCTGGTCTCGATGGTACCAGAGAAGTGGTAGCAGATGCCCGTGCCACAGCGCGAAGATGAAGCTGCGCCTGGCAGATCGCAGCTCTCGAAGTGCTTCGGAGTTCAGAACGCGGAATCGCCACGTGCGAGCAAGCAGATTTAGGGCAGCTCTCCCCAGCAGCAGCGCAAATCGTGAGTGCCACGAAAAGACGTCGGTCTGGCTTGTCATCCTTGCGGGCCCGCGAGCGTGCTGGTCATTCGCGCGACACGATCGGCCGCGCCGGGTGAGCCAAGCTTCGCCCGTACTTCCGCGAGCCCCGCAAGCACTGCTTCGCGCTGAGGACTATTCACAGGCATAAGTTGTGAGAGCGCATCCGCCATTGTCAGCGGCACGATCTCGTCCTGTATGAATTCGCGGGCTACTTCTCTTCCCGCTACCACATTGACGAGTCCGATATTCGAGACTTTCACGAGTCTCCTCGCCAGCGCGAAGGAGATCCGCCCCGTGCGATACGCGACGATGAGCGGGCAGTCCGCAATGGCCGCTTCCAGCGTTGTCGTTCCGCTCTTGCAGAGGGCCGCATCTGCTGCGCGCAAAACGCTCAGTGACGCCGAGTGGACAAGCCGAAAAGGGCAGCGATCCGAGTCGAGAGCAACGGTCGGCGCGACGCTGACAACGACCTGCAGGCCTGGAGTCCGGCGCTGAAGCTCTTTCGCGGTCGCCACGAAGTCCTCGATGTGGCGATCGATCTCCTGCTGCCGGCTGCCGGGAAAAAGCGCAAGGACTGGCGCATTTGGTGATAGGCTGAGTGCCTCCCGCGCTTCCTGTCTGGTCGGCATGTTCACCGCTCGATCCAGCAGCGGGTGGCCAACGAACGTCGCATCAATTCCGTAGCCGCGGAGCAGCGGCTCCTCGAACGGCAGTATGACCGCCGCTTTGGAGATGAGTTGAGCAAGCTTGGGGATGCGACCGGCTCCCCACGCCCAAACCTGCGGTGTCACGTAATAGAGAACCGGCACTCCAGCACGTTTCGCGGCAGCGGCGACCTTCATGTTGAACCCGGGATAATCGACGAGGACCACGACCGCGATCTCGTTCCGGTCGAGCATTTTTCGGATGGTGCGAAGCAGCAGGAAGTGCCTTGGCACATGCTTGAGCACTTCGAGAAAACCCATAACGCCAAGCTGGTTGTCTCTGTGAATTAACTCGACGCCCTGCTCCGCTAACCTCGCTCCTCCGACCCCCGCAAGACCAAGCTCCGGTCGGACGCGTCTCAGCGCTCCCGCCACCCCAGCCGCGTGAAGGTCGCCGGATGCTTCTCCGGCGACGAACAGCACCTTACGCATCGTGGTGCGCGAGCCCGACGAGCGACGGAAGAGTCCGCTCGATCTCCTTCACGATCCGAAGTGCTACGCCCAACGCGAGCCTACCCTCGTCCCCTGTGACTTCTACCTCGCCCTTTCCCTTCAGCGCGGCAACGAAACTCTCCAACTCGAGCTTGAGCGGCTCGCCGTCTGGCGCATGAAGCTTTACGCGGTCGACGAAGGCCCCGATATCAGCAGGCGAAGAGCGTAACGCGCGGGGATCGATATCGCCCCGGAGCCGGTAAAATTCGCCGGTTCCCGCACCGAGATCGAGAGATAGATACTCACTCTGCTGAAAGATTCGGATTTTTCTCTTTTTCTCGCGCGAGATGCGGCTCGAGGTGATGTTCGCAACCGCGCCCGAGTTGAACGTCACCCGGGCGTTTGCGATATCCAGCATCTCGGTGAGCACCGGGACTCCGACAGCGGAGATGTCGCGCGCTTCAGATTTGACGAGCGTAAGTAAGAGATCGATGTCGTGGATCATCAGATCGAGAACTACTGCCACATCCGACCCTCTCGGGCTGAACGGGGCCAATCGCTCGCTATCGATGAATCTCGGCTTCTTCACGTGTGGAAGCGCGGCACGCACTGCCCGATTGAATCGCTCGATATGGCCGATTTGTACTATGACACCTTTCTCACGCGCGAGCTCGAGAAGAGCGTCCGCTTCTTCGAGCGTCGACGTGATCGGCTTTTCAATGAAGACGTGCTTCCCTCGCTCGATTGCGGCGCTGCCCACCGAGAAATGCGCCGAGGTGGGAACGACGATTATGATCGCGTCCGAAGCGTCGAGCAGGCTATCCAGCGTCTGGTGACTCCTGACCCTCAGCTCCTTCTCGACTTCCTTTCTTCGGTCAGGTCTCGATTCGACGAAACCGCTGAACTGTATGCCGGGAAGGTCGCGCAGAATTCTTATGTGATGAAACCCGAGACTGCCCGCGCCGACGACGCCAACGCGTGGAGTATTCGTCAAATCACAACCCCGCGCTCGCTCGCTTCCACGAACCGTATGAGCTCTTTCACCTCGGGCAGCGGCTCGAGCTCGTTCTGCGCCCGCTCGATCGCCTGGGTGACATTGTGGTCCGATCGAAACAGCAACCTGTACGCGCGCTTCAGCTCGAGTATGGTGGCGTCATCCATCCCGCCGCGCTGGAGACCAACGGTGTTCAGCCCATAAAGTTTCACTGGGTTTCCGACGGCCTTGAGAAAAGGCGGGATGTCTTTGGACACCCGCGAACAGCCCCCGATGAAGCTTTGGCGTCCGATCCGCACAAATTGATGCGCCGCGCTCAAACCCGAAATGATCGCCCTGTCTTCGACGGTCACATGGCCAGCGAGCTGGACGACGTTGGACAAAATGACATTGTCTCCAATGTGACAGTCGTGCGCGAGATGGACGTACGACATTAGCAGACAGTTTCGTCCGACCGTCGTCTTGAAGGAGTGCGCGGTTCCGCGGTTGATCGTCGTGTACTCGCGGATGACGGTTCCCTCACCGATCTCGACCGTCGTCTCCTCGCCGGCGAACTTCAGATCCTGAGGAGGGCCGCCGAGTATGGTGCCGACGCCAACCTTGATGTTCTGGCTGAGCGTCACGTTCCGCTCGAGCGTCACCCTCGGCGAGATCACGCAGCCGCTGGCGACGTTGCAGTTGTCACCGATGATGGCAAACGCGCCGATCTCGACATCCGATGCGATTTCGGCGTCTGGCGAAACGATCGCCGACGGGTGAATCCGCGCGTTCGTCATCGATCTCGGACCATCGCCGCCATGTCCGCCTCGGCGACGACCTCTCCGTCGACCTTCCCAACCCCGCGCATCTTGCAAACCATTCCTCGGATCTGCGTGATCTCAAGCTCGAACCTGATTTGATCTCCAGGTTTGACCGGCCGCCGGAATTTCACATTGTCGAGCGACATGAAGTACACGACCTTGCTCTCGGGATCTTCGACGGATCCCATCAGCAGCATGCCGCCAACCTGCGCCATTGCCTCGATGATGAGCACGCCGGGCATGATCGGATGACCGGGGAAGTGTCCCTGAAAGAACGGCTCGTTGATGGTGACGTTCTTCACGCCCACGATTCTCTTCTTCTCTTCGATCTCGAGAATCCGGTCCACCAGCAGGAACGGGTACCGGTGGGGCAGAACCTTCATGATGTCTTCTATCGTATACATCCCCTTCTCCTTTCGTCCGGCCTTCACCATCTCCCGTACCAGCGTCACCGTTCCGCGATGACTCGGTTTCACCGCCACAATTCTGGCGCGAACGCGCGCCCCAGCCAGCGCCAGGTCGCCGACGCAATCCATTGCCTTGTGCCGCACGAACTCGTCAGCCCACCGCAGATCGCCGCTCAGAATGTCACTGTCGTCGAGCACGACCGCGTTGTCGAGTGATGCGCCCTTGATCAGTCCTTTCGCTCGAAGCGCATCCACCTCATGAACAAAACCGAAAGTCCGGGCTCGCGACAGCTCACTCGCGAATGATTCTTCGGTTACCGTGAAGCGACGCGACTGTTTGCCAATGAGCGGATGCGGGAACTCGATCGTTACGTCAAGCTCGAGACGCGCCGCGGGATACGCTTCGTAGACGGACGCGCCATCTATGATCCGCACCGGCTCGCTCAGGTCCAAAAAGTCCGGCTCACCATCCACTGACGCAAGGCCTGCGTCATAGATCGCAGCCAGAAAGGGCGCCGCGCTGCCATCGAGAATCGGTGGCTCTGGCCCATCCATATCAATAGTCACGTCGTCGATTCCCATTCCCGTTACGGCAGCGAGAACGTGTTCCACGGTATGGACCGCGCAGTCGCCCTTTCCGAGCTGAGTGCGCCGCTCGCTCCCACTTACTTCGCTGACGTGCGCGCGTATTCGAGGCAGTCCCGGGCGGTCAGTGCGTCGGAAAACGATTCCCTGCTTCGTCAGCGCTGGCTGGAAGGTGAGTCGACATGGAACGCCCAGATGCAGTCCAATGCCCTCCAGCGCGGCTGGACGGGCTAGGGTCCTTCGACTCACCGGGATTCCGGCTCTCCAAGCAATTTCTCGAGGCGACGTATCATCCCGGCCAATTTAAACAATGCGGCCGAGGCACGAAGAGATTCACGATGTGGCCGCGCTGGGTAACCAGACCAGGTTTCGCCTGCGGGGATGTCGCCGAAGACTCCGGCCTGCGCTGCGAGACGAGCACCGGCACCAATCGAAAGATGGCCGCCGATGCCGGCTTGCCCGGCCAGAATCGCGCCGTCGCCGATTGTTACCGAACCCGCGACGCCTACCTGTGCCATGATCAGGCACTTCTCCCCAACCCGTACGTTGTGCGCGATGTGCACAAGGTTGTCGATCTTGGTTCCGTTACCGACGACAGTGTCGTCGATGCTGCCGCGGTCGATGGTTGTGTTGGCGCCGATCTCGACATCGTCGCCGATGAGGCAGCGGCCCACGTGCGGAATCTTCTGGTGCTCTCCGTCACGAAAGACGTACCCGAAACCGTCACATCCAATGCGTGCACCGGAATGGATAATCGTCCGCGCACCGATCGTAGCGCCGGAATAAATCGTCACCTCTGGCCAGAGACGAGCGCCGTCTCCAATTGAGACCCCATCCCCCACCACACAGTGTGGACCGATGACGACTTCGTCCCCCAGCTTTGCGTTCGCTCCGATGATTGCGTATTCGCCGACAGACAATCGCTGTCCCAGAATCGCCGCCCTGCCAATGCGCGCGGTCGAGGCTATCCCGGCCTTTGTCGATTCCTCCGGGTAAAGCTTTGGTAACAGCGAGAGCAGTTTCTCCAGGGGCTGCTTGACGATTATCCGCGCTGGCGTGACTCCTGGGGCTTCGCGGAACTCCGGATCAACGAGCACCACGCCGGCTTTGGTTGTGGCCATCATACCGGCGTACTTCGCGCTCGACAAAATGCTCAGCTGCGTAGCCTCTGCGCGGTCGAGCGGTGCAACACTGCTAACCGCGACCTTGCCATCACCTATCAACTCGCCGGACACGAGTGCCGCAATAGCCTCAGCGGTGATGGTGCTGGCACCATCACCGCTGGTTGAACCTTTGGCTATCGCGTTGCCATTCACTTCTTGGGCCGAGTCACTCCCGCGGGCTGTGGAATGGCTCCGCTCGCCGGCGTGGCGGGAGGAAGGCCTTGCGATTTAAGCCGCGCGAGCACACGGTCGGTCAGATCGAGTCTCTTGTCGGCGGCAACAACCACACTTACCTGAGCGCCGACGTCGAAAATCACCGCGTAGCCATCTTCGGCGCGAATCGCTTCGATAACCTGCTGAACTCGCTCCATGATTGGCTTGACCAGTTGTGCCTGACGCGCCTGCATGGTCGAATCGAGTCCGCGGGCACGGTTCTGATACTCTACCTCGCGCTGGCCGATCGACGTGCGTCGCGCTTCGCGCGTCGCGCTATCGAGCTTCGGCGCATCGCGATCGAAGGCAGCCATTAACGTTCGAAGCGAGTCGTCCATCCGCTGGATTTGCTGGCGGTAGACTCCGACCTCCCGGTCGAACTGCGCCTCAGCCTCGGCGCGTCCCGGCGCTTGCTGAAGCAGCAAGGCCGAATTGATATAACCAATCTTGACGGACGCGGGCGGAGACTGCGATGTCTGCGCTCCGGCGGTACCGACAAGAATCAGCGATGTGGCCAGTGCGATGGTACACGCACGGAGAAGCACTCGCATTACGACTCCAGTGTTAAAAGAATTGTCCGAGTTTGAAGTGGAGCTTCCAGCCAGGCGCCGGCCTCCCCTGAGTATCAATCTTGTCGAACCCATACCCAATATCCACACCCAAAGGTCCGAGGGGGCTCAAAGTGGCTACTCCGAAGCCGAAGCTCCTGAAAAGGCGTGTCGGGTCGAACTCGCGCGGCTTGTTCCAAACATTGCCGCCCTCGAAGAAGGTGTTCAGGTAGAGAGACTGACTGATCCTGAGCCCGAGCTCTCCGGTCCCGACGAAGAACGCATTACCGAACGATGATCTGCTCGCCTGCGTCTGGTCGGCGTTGGGATTGTACCCGCTGGGCGTGATCGAAAACTCGTCATACCCGCGCAAAGGCTCGCCGTATTGCGTACCGCCGAGTGAAAATGCCTGTGAATAGAAGAACGGACCGGTGTTGCCGAAAACAGCTCCTGCACGCGCGGACAGCCCTACCACGAACATCATCGGCTCACCACCCAGGAGGCTGCCGCCGATCCGTCCAATCGGCGCGTAAGAGCGAAGCTCGGTCGTGTAGCGCTGGAACGCGGCAGTCCCTCCCAGCGGGCCGCCATTGAATTGCGCGTTGAACGACTGAAGCCCGCCGTCCGCAGGGAATGGAAGTCCGGTACGGGTGTCGTGCGTTGCAGTGAGTCCCAGCGTAGAGCGGAAGCAGTTCTTGCACGCCTCGGCGACCGTGCCGAGTAGGCCCTGGCTTTCGTATTTCACCTTCTCGCCGCCGTAAGACACGAAGAGGCGGGTGTAGATCGACTGCGGAACCGGAAACCCGAGCTGCACCTGGCCGCCGGTTCTTATCGCTCCGCCAAGTTCGGCAAGCTGGAACCGCGAACGGCTGTGATACGCCGTGAAGCTTCCCGAAATTCGCGATTGGCGAATATTTGGATCGCTATAGGTGGCGCTGAAATCGTTGATGAAGCGTCCGAACTGCCACTGCAGCTGCGCCCGTTTGCAGCGTCCCAGAAGATTCGGCTGATCGAGCCCGATGAAGCCGCCAAGTCCAGTCCCCTGCCCCATCGATGCACCGAAGTTGATGTTGCCCGTTCGCTTTTCCTTGACGTTGAAGACGATGTCGACGTCGCCCTGGTCGCCACTGGGCCGCGTCTCCGGCGCGGGCATCGGCGTCTCGAAGAAGTTGAGATTCCCGATGTTCTGGTAGCTGCGGATCAAGTAGTTGCGGTTGAAGACCTGACCCGGCGCGAGCACGATCTGCTCACGAATGCACGACTCGTGGGTGTAGTCGTTCCCCGCGATCTCGATTCGGTTGACGATGGCCGGCGACCGTTCGTCGATCTCCCAACGAAGGTTCACTTTGCGCACCGAGTCTGTGCTCGGCACTCTTTCGACGACCGGACGGATGTTGGCGTAGATGTAGCCTTCATCGTTGTAGGCTTCCATCAGCTTCTGCTGCGCATCGTCCCATCTTGCTTCGTCGAACGTGTTTGGCGGATTGATGTAGCTGCGGCGAATGAGGCCGGTCGCTTTCTGCACTACCGTAGCCTGTTGGTTGGCGCCGAACGGATAAAAGGAGTTGATCTGTTCCGTGGAGAAGCGCCGGTTCCCGATCACCTCGAAGTTTCCAACCGTGTAGCGCGGGCCTTCGCTGACGTTGATGTCGATCAATCCTTTGCCTTTGGCGCGGTCGACGACGAGAGTGTCTTTGAGGATTCTGAAGTCGATGTAGCCGCGACCCGCGTACAGCTGCGGGATCTTCTCAGCGAGGTCCTGCGCGTACTTCGCATCGTCGAGCTCGCCGTTGCGCGTCCAGAGAAACCCCTCTGGCTTTGTGTCCATGGCGCCCACGATGTCGGCATCGGAGATCTTGCTATTGCCGTTGATGCGGATTCCAGAGATCGCGAGACGCCTCCCCTCATCGATTCTGAAATTGATCGAAAGCTTCCCGTCGGTGACGGTTGACTCGGGTTTTACCGTCGCGAGATAGTATCCCTTGCTCTCGTAAAGCGAGTCGACGCTGGCGATCGCCTTGGCGATCTTGCCAGGATCGACGGGACTGCCAGTCGCAAACGCCAGCTTCTCCTTCACATCCTTCGGAGATACCCGGTCGGCGCCGATAACCTTGTAATCAGTCAGATTTGGCCGCTCTTTGACCTGGATTAGGAGCGAGGCCTTGCTGGTGGTCGGCGGCACTCGGCATATGATCTGGACGTCGTCGAATTGACCGGTGGCGTACAGCGCCTTGATCGCGGTCTGGATGTCGTGCACGTTGAGCTGAGCCCCGGTGGACAGTCCGGCGGTCGCTCGAACACTTGCCGTATCGATTCGCGAACTTCCGGTGACGACTATTGACTCAGGCGTCGAGCAGACTCCCGGAGCGCCCTCCTGTGCATACAAGGGAGCAACGCTGAGCGCAGCTAACGCCAGCACACATGAAGCAATTTTGCGCATCACACAAATATACACTGGTCAGTTTGGCGGAGGTCCTCGCCGGCGAGCGAGTACACTGATTAGACAACGGGGCTGTCGGAGAGTTGCTTCTCTCCGACAGCCCCGTTTGGTCTGATGCGGAGTTGTCTTAAGCTTTTGGTGAACCGCTGAGGACGCGGAACTCGAGCTTCTCGCCGTCGGCAGCGAGATCTACCTCGATCTCGTCGCCCTTGGCGAACTCGGCCAGAAGAATCTTTTCCGAGAGTGGGTCCTCGATGAACTTCTGGATCGCCCGCTTCAATGGACGCGCGCCGAATTTCTCGTCGTACCCGTGCTTCACCAGGAAAGAGGATCCCGCTTCGGTGAGCTTGAGCGTGAGCTCTTCGTCGCTGAGTCGCTTCTGTACGTCCCGCAGGAGAATGGTGACGATCTCCTTGATGTTCTCCTGCGACAGGGGGTGAAACACTATCACATCATCAAGACGGTTGAGGAATTCCGGATTGAAGGTGTGCTGCATCTCTTCCTTCACCTTCTCGGCGATCCGCTCGAAGTTCGTCTTCTGGTCGGGAGCGTGGAATCCGAGTCCGCGTCCCTTGGTGATGTCGCGAGCACCGACGTTCGAGGTCATGATGACCACGGTGTTCTTGAAGTCGATCACGCGTCCGTAGTTGTCGGTGAGGTGACCCTCGTCCAGAACCTGCAGCAGGATGTTGAACACATCGGGGTGCGCCTTCTCGATTTCGTCGAGCAGCACCACGCTGTACGGCTTCCGACGTACCGCCTTGGTGAGCGTTCCGGAATCTTCGTAGCCAACGTAGCCCGGAGGAGCGCCGATGAGGCGGGACACGGAGAATTTCTCCATGTATTCGCTCATGTCGACGCGAATCAGAGCCTGTGGATCCGCAAAGAGGAACTTGGCGAGAGCGCGAGCGACCTCGGTCTTTCCGACACCGGTGGGGCCGGAGAAGATGAACGAGCCGATTGGACGGTTCGGATCCTTCAGTCCGGCGCGGCTGCGACGTATCGAGCGCGCGAGCGCCTTGATCGCTTCTTCCTGCGCGACGACGGAGGCATGAAGCTCCTCTTCCATGCGCAAGAGTCTGGCAGTCTCGGCCTCCTGCAGACGCATTACGGGAATTCCAGTCCAGCGACTGACGATGAAGGAGACTTCCTCCTCGCCGAGAACTGGCCGGTGCGACTGGCGATGCTTCTCCCACTCTTCTTGCTTGCGGCGAATGTCGCCCTGTAGCTCCCGCTCGCGATCCCTCAGCGAAGCAGCGCGCTCGAAGTTCTGATCGCGAACAGCCGCCTCCTTGTCGACGTTGACCGCATCGAGCTGTCCTTTCAGCTCGGCGACGGCGGGCGGTGGTGACTGCGTCGCGAGACGCGCACGCGCTCCCGCTTCGTCGATAACGTCGATTGCCTTGTCGGGAAGGAATCGGTCGGTGATGTAGCGCTCCGACAGTTTCGCCGCAGACTCCAGCGTCGTGTCGGGAATCGTCACCTTGTGATGCTCCTCGTATTTCTTGCGAAGTCCCTTGAGGATCTCCACCGTCTCGTCCACCGTAGGCGGCTCGACGATCACGGTCTGGAAGCGACGCTCGAGCGCACCATCCTTTTCGATGTACTTGCGATACTCGTTGAGAGTCGAGGCACCGACACACTGCAGCTCACCGCGCGCGAGCGCAGGCTTGAGCATGTTGCTGGCGTCGATGGCTCCCTCTGCAGCACCGGCGCCCACGAGCGTGTGCAGCTCGTCGATGAAGAGGATGATGTTCTTGTTCTGCGCGATCTCGTTCATGACCGCTTTGAGGCGCTCCTCGAACTGACCGCGATACTTGGTGCCCGCGATTACCGCCGCCATGTCCAGCGACAGCACGCGATTATCTCGCAAAGAATCGGGGCACTCGCCGTTGGCGATTAGCTGTGCAAGTCCTTCGACGATCGCCGTTTTACCAACTCCGGGTTCGCCGATCAAGACCGGGTTATTCTTCTTGCGACGCGTGAGGATCTCCATCACGCGCTCGATTTCCTTGCCGCGGCCGATCGTTGGATCGAGCTGGTTGTCGGCTGCGAGCTGAGTGAGATCCCTGCAGAAGTGATCGAGCGCGGGAGTCTTCGACTTCTTCTCTCCTTTGCCGGTCTGGGTTTGCGTCGTGCCAGGGGTTCCCGGCGTGGTCGACGGGGTGCCGCCTTGCGGCATCTCCGTACCAAGCAGACGGAGAGTCTCGGCCTTCGCGGCGTCGAGATTCACTCCGGCATCGGTCAACACCTGCGCAGCAATTCCCTTCTCTTCGCGCAGCAGTCCGAGCAGGAGGTGTTCGGTGCCTACATAGCCGTGACTCAGATCGCGAGCCTCGCCCATCGCGAGCTCGAGTACTTTCTTGGCGCGGGATGTATAGGGAAGATCGGGTCCGGTCGCGGCTGCGGCCTTCCCCTTCTTCACGGTCTCCTCGATTTTCTGCTGAATCTCGTCGAGGTCGACACTGAGATTTTGCAGGACTGCGGCGGCAACGCCTTCGCCCTCGCGGATCAGTCCGAGCAGTATGTGCTCGGTGCCGACGTATTCGTGATGAAGCCTTGCCGCCTCCTCACGAGCCATAGCGAGGACCTTTCGTACTCGCTCTGTGAAGTTGTACCCGTTCATTTCAGCAATCCTCAGTGCGGGAGCTAGTTCTTTCGCGTGCGTGACAGTGTCGACCACTGCGGCGCGCGTGATTACCCGCTACCCCTTACTCCGCCTCTACAGCTAGCGTCTCCCGCACGTATCGAGCGCGCGCGACATTCGCTTCGCTTTCTGTCAGCACTCTGCCCTCGGTATTACCGAGGTGCGCCAACTGACTAAATATCAGGAGCTTGTTGAGAGTATATACACTGAGACCGCTTATCAGTTTCAAACCGACAGCCAGTCGCACGCCGCTCAGATAGTTCATCGCTTCATCGAAGCTCAAGCTGCGTGCATATCGCAGCGTGCCATAGGCACGCCAGAGCTTGTCTTCAATAATATAACCCGCATCGCGCAACAGTACTCTGCGCGCTTCTTCTTCGCGCTCGATTACATGTCTAACGACGCGTACGAGGTAATCAAGTAACTCGCCTTCCGATCTGCCCAGCGTTGTCTGATTTGAAATCTGGAAGAAATTCCCGACTACTTCGCTTCCCTCACCGTACATACCGCGATAGGTGAGTCCCACCTGCTGAAGCCCGGCCAGCACTTTTCCGATTTCCTTGGTCAGAACCAGCCCCGGAAGGTGGATCAGCACCGACGCCCGGAGGCCGGTACCAACATTGGTCGGGCAGGCAGTGAGGTAGCCGAACTCATTGTGGAAGGCATATGGCACCCGGTTTCCGAGTTCGGCGTCGAGACGCTCGAGCACACCGAACGCATCCGCCACGTGGAACCCAGAGTGGAGGGCCTGAAGCCGCAGGTGGTCTTCCTCGTTCACCATAATGCCGACACCGCGGGACAGATACACCGCGGCCCCGGTTCGCACCGGCTGTTCGTTCAGACCCGCCAGCTCCTTGCTGACGAGATGACGCTCGTGCAGCAGTAGCCGGTCTTCCGGCGGCAGCTCGTCGACGCGGACGAGGACACCATCTTCGATGGAGCGCAAACTGCCGAATGCCTCGCGAACCTGGGTAAGGATCCTAAGTCGCTCGCCGTCGCGGGCGCGTGGGGTGAAGGCGTAGCCCTCGAGATTCCGAGCCAGCCGGATTCTCGTCGAAATGACTATGTCCGCGTGCTCGCCTGAAGCATCGAGCCAGCTCGCGCCACCGTCCGGTAGCAGAGAGAGATCGAGCATTACTCGATTCCCCGTAGCTTGTCGCGGATATCGGCCGCAAGCTCGAACTGCTCGGCCTCGATTGCTCTCTTCAGGCGGTCACGAAGCTCGGTTGCGCTGGACACGTGAGGAAGCTCAGAAGGAAGCGGTGCCACGTAACGCCGGCCAATATGCCGCGAGTTGCCGTGCACTCGACGAAGCAAATCGCGCAAGCTCGCCTCGAACGCCTCGTAACAGTGCGCGCAGCCAAGACGGCCCGTCGCTCGAAAGTCGGCGAGGGTTGCCTGACAGAATGAGCACTGCGCGGGCTCGCCCTTCGCGCCCTGCATCTGCTCATGAATTGTCTGCAGGAAGTTGTTGATCTGCGGCTTGGCCGCGGTGATCGTCGTCTCGACTCCGCGTTCGGCTGCGCATTTTTCGCAGAGATGCAGCTGCCGGACCCCGCTCCCTTCAATCTCAGTGAGCTGGATTACAGCTTCGCCATCCTTGCAAAGATCGCAAACCATTTATACGACGACCTCATCGACTTCCGTACGACTCAAACGACCGCCTTCGAGCAGCAGCACTTTGCTGGCACGCGCCGCGAGCGACCGGCTATGAGTAACGACGACCATCCCGATCTCGAGGTCATTGACGACCTCGCTCAGTAATTCGTGCAACATCTCGGCATTCGAGCGATCGAGGTTTCCCGATGGCTCGTCCGCGAGAACGACCTGCGGATCCATCGCCAGCGCGCGTGCGACAGCCGTCCGCTGTTGTTCTCCGCCTGACAGCTCGGACGGGCGATGTGTCATCCTGGCGCTCAACCCTACTCGCGCCAGCAGCTCCGCCGCTCTGCCCCGTGCCACCTCTTCCGGTCGACCCGCGATCCGAAGCGGCATCATCACATTCTCGAGAGCCGAGAACTCGCGCAACAGGTGATGGAACTGGAACACAAAACCCACAGTCCGATTCCGCAGCTCACCAAGCTCGGTTTCGTTGCGTCCGTGAACGGGCTCGCCTCCGATTACTACATAGCCGCGCGTGGGTTTGTCCAGTGCCCCGAGCACGTGCATCAATGTGCTCTTTCCGGCGCCGCTTGCGCCGACGACCGCGATCATCTCGCCGCACTGGACTGAAAGATCCACTCCGTTGAGCACGTGCAGCACATTGCCATCGCCGCCGATGTAGGCCTTGTGGACGTCGTGGGCTTCGAGGACGGTGAGTGTCATTCGTGTCTGATCGCGTCGATCGGAAAAAGTCGTGAGGCCTGCACCGATGGATACACCGTAGCGATCGCGGCGATTGCGATGCTGGCCAGTATGATCCACATCACGTCGGTCGGCTGCGTGGTCACCGGCAGGTGATCGATGAAATAAACCTGCGGGTCGAGCTTGATGAACTGGTACTTGTCCAATGCGAGTGCTGCGCCGAATCCGAGCAGCAGGCCGAGCACCGTTCCGACGACGCCGATCACGAGTCCTTGCGCAAAGAATATCCGGCGGATGGATGCAGCGGGCATT
This sequence comes from Gemmatimonadaceae bacterium, assembly GCA_036390195.1. Taxonomy (GTDB): domain Bacteria; phylum Gemmatimonadota; class Gemmatimonadetes; order Gemmatimonadales; family Gemmatimonadaceae; genus UBA4720. Next base: position 681 of record DASWCI010000355.1, on the reverse strand, counting down.
CCCATCGCCTTCAGAATGCCGATCTCTTTTGTCTTGTCGGCGACGACCATTGTCAGAGTGCTCACGATGTTGAACGCAGCGACGAGTACGATGAGGAGGAGAATCACGCCCATCCCGAGCTTCTCGAGCTTGAGCGCCTGGAACAACGAATGGTTTTGCTCTTCCCAATCGACGGTTCTGTACGGCCAACCCAAAGCGGCAACCAATCGCGAGCCGACGCTGGACGCCTGCCAGCGGTCGGTGGTCTTAACCTCGATCCCGGTGACGCCGTTGCCGAGGGCGGCCAGGCTCTGTGCCTTGTCGAGCGCGATGAAGACGTAAGAGTTGTCGTATTCGTACATCCCGGTGGAGACGATCCCCGTGACCTCGAATGTTTCCAGCCGTGGCGTGAACCCGCCAGTCACCGGATTCATCTTTCCTCCCCCCGCGGAGAGAAGGCTGACGCTGTCCCCAGCCCACTTATTGAAGCGCGCCGCCAGCAGCTTGCCGAGTACGACGCCCCGACGTTGTCCATCAGAACTCGCGAATCGAAAATCACCTTGAGTCGCGTGCGAACGAATTGTCGTCACGTCAGGGACACCACGAGCCTCGGGCTGCAGCCCGACCACGTAGACGCCACCGGCGTAGTCGTGGCCCGTCGTCATCAGCGCTTCAGTGAGAACGAATGGGGCCGCTGCTACG
>DASWCI010000354.1:0-4570 GCA_036390195.1 Gemmatimonadaceae bacterium | reverse complement strand
CACTCGGCGCCGGCGAGAAAAACTGTGAGTGCCCGCTCGATCTTTCCGTTCGGCCGGCGCTCTTCCTCGAGGACAGAGCCGAGCGGTTTGAATGGATCTGTGTAAGGCTTTCGTGGCCGAAGACTCCGAATCCGCCGATCGACGTCAGAGAGGCTCACGCAACCGCAGTGTGTAGTGTCTCGAAATGGCGGCGATATCGCGTTTCGTTCTGCGGGAACACGCGAGCGGCCTGTGAGGCCGACACCGATCCATGCTGGAACCGGCGCTTGGGAAAGACAGGCATCTCGAGTCCTAGCACCGCGCCAACGCCGCGCGCGACGATCTCCCCCTTCAGCGCATACAGCCGTTCGTGCGAACCTTCAGTGAGCTCGGCGAATGGAATCGCCTCAGCGACTGCGATGACGGACGGACGCGTGTATGGACTGAAGCCCTCGAATCCAAATTCGCGAGCGCAGGCATAGCTGCGGACGCAGCCACGGCTATAGCCGCCCGAGTAGGTAAGTGAGTGCTTGATGGACTCGACACCCCACCCTTCCTGGTAGAGCATGCGGTTATTTACGACGCTTCTGATGGTGAGCTCGCTGTTCGCCTCAATTGGATAATCCTTGAGATTCTCATCGCCGCCATCGCCGTCAACGAGCAAGCGCCAATCCGGATAGCGCTTCCGAATGCCAGCGAGTAGCGCGAGGTTCACCGCCGCGCATTCGACATCGAGCGGTTTGTAGTCCTCGATCACAGCCACTGCGCGTAGCGGATCGAGCTCGCTCGAGGAGACGTCAATGGTCTCACCGAACATCTCGAGCTGCGTACGACGCAGAAACTCGCGCGCCTGTAGCGCGTCGTCTCCTTCGCCGTCTACCGAGAGCGTGAACGCCTTCAGTCTTGCGGGAGACTGACCTTCGTTGAGCAGCAACTTGTACAGGCAGAGTAGAATCGCGCCGCTGTCGATGCCGCCGGAAAACGGAACGCCGATCGGTGCAGAAGCGTCGTGTAGCGCGAGCCACCGACGAAGCACGCTATAAACGGCTTCGATGTAACGCCGGCCGATGACGTCGAGATCCTTTGGCAGCGTACCGCGTGGTGGGTCGAAAAACCGCCGGTGCACTGGGTTGGGATCTGGGCATCCGATCAGGCGCAGCGTGGTGACATGATGTGCGGGAACCATGCGCGTATAGCTCGGATGGAACTGGTCTGCCCAGCCACGACGCGACAGCTCGGCGGCGATCTCGTCGATGCGCTCGGCTACGATCAATACCGGACCATCGGCGGACTTCGCGAGAAAATATCGCATCGGACGGTCGAGACTTCGCGCCAGCACGACGCGCTCTCCATCCTGGGCTATGAGAGCAAAGGAGCCATCGATCTGAAGTACTTCGTCGACGTCACTAGCGAGCAACCTGCGCCGAGCTTCAGATTCGTCGGTCGTCCAGAGTCGTTGGGACCCTTCTGCGATCAGATTGATGACCCGGGAAATCGGTAGGCTTTGGTTCATGCAAAAAAATACCTCCATGTTCGAACGCTTGCATTGTTCACGTCTGTTCGCACTCTTGATCCCTCTTCTCTGGTTAACTGGCTGCGCCGGAAAGCGTGAGCACGCGGTATTCAAACTCCTCAGCCCGAAGCTGACAGGCGTCACATTCGCGAACACTATCACCACCGATGACTCTCTGAATATTCAGACCGACGTCTATGTCTATAACGGCGGCGGGGTAGGTATAGGTGATATCGATAACGACGGGCTGCCTGACATTTTCTTTGCCGGCAACATGGTCTCGAGCCGCCTGTACCTGAATAAAGGCAACATGCGGTTCGAGGACATCACCAAGCAAGCAGGAGTCAGCACCAACCGATGGGCCAGTGGCGTGACGATGGTGGATATCAACAACGACGGTTATCTGGACATCTACGTCTCCGTTTCCGGCCCCGAATGGTCCAAGCCTGAAGAACGGGCGAATCTCCTCTTCATCAATAACGGAGATCGCACATTCACTGAAGCCGCGGCACAATACGGTATCGCCGACACCGGCTTCACCGCGCAGGCCCTCTTCCTGGATTATGACGGGGACGGATGCCTCGATCTCTTTCTACTTAGTAATTCGTCCAAGGATTTTTTTCGCGGCGTTGCAAACCATCCCGGGGGCATTCGCGGACAAACCCCCGGTAGTTACAACCAGCTCTATCGGAATAACTGTCACGGGACGTTCACGAATGTGTCCGAAAAAGCTGGAATATTGCACGACCCCGGTTACGGGCTCGGTGCCGTCGTCGCTGACCTGAACGGAGACGGTTGGCCCGACATCTATGTCTCCAATGACGGCATTCCCAACGATGTTCTGTACATCAACAACGGTGATGGAACATTCACCAACAAAAGGGTACGGTGGCTCAAGCACACTAGCGCCGCAGGGATGGGCGTGGATATCGCTGATTTCAACAATGACGGGTGGCCCGATATTCTGCAGGTTGACATGCTGCCGCGCGATCTCGAGCGCCGCAAACGAATAAGCGGAACCACCACGTACGGTAATCTTCTGGATTTGCGCGGTCGGGGATTCCGGGATGACTACACCGCAAACTCCTTGCAACTCAGCAACGGCGTTACGAACGATGGAGATCTCATCTTCAGCGAGATTGGCCGGCTTGCTGGTATCTCGCATACGGATTGGAGCTGGAGTGCCCTCTTTGCGGACTTCGACAACGACGGATACAAGGACATATTTATCAGCAACGGCTATCCCAAGGCGTTCAATGATCAGGATTACCAGGCCGCCATGTTCGCTCTACGCGGCCGCAATGACGCGGCTTCGCGTCGAGCACGACTGGAGCTCCTGAACAGGCTCCCGAGTTACGAGGAAACGAACTACGTCTTCCGGAACGCGGGAGACCTGACGTTCACTGACAAGTCCAAGGAATGGGGGATGGATCGCCCCGGCTTCTCATACGGCGCGGCATGGGGCGACTTGGACAACGACGGCAAACTCGACCTCGTGGTGAACAATATCGACGCGCCTGCCTTCATATATCATAACGTCCAACCCAGAGACGACGCCCATCACTATCTGGAGATCAAGCTCGAAGGTGACTCTCCGAATAGGCGTGGGATCGGATCGAGACTGATTCTCACCGCCGGGGCACAGAAACAGTACATCTACCAATCACCGTTCAGGGGCTACCTCTCCACGATGGATGACCGCGCTCATTTCGGGCTCGGTCGCTCAAAGCGGGTGGACAGCCTGGAAGTGATCTGGCCCGATGGCCGCTATCAATTGCTGACTGGGCTAGACGTCGACCGGATCCTGGTCGTAAAACAGGCCGACGCAAAGGAGAGGAAGCCGCGCAGCGCAGGCACTCCGGCTCCGACTCGAGACCCGCTCTTCCAGGCGTCTCGGCTCCGAGGACTGACCTACAAGAATGAGGCAGGCACGCCTATGGACTTGGGTGTCCAACCCCTCTTGCCGTACATGCTCTCGAGCCATGGCCCTCCTATCGCTGTGGGGGATGTCAAGGGTGATGGTCTGGACGATGTCTTCATCGGTGGAAGTGCCGGTGTCGGGGGCAAGTTGTTCATTCAGCGTAAGGATGGCAGTTTCGCCGAATCGACGCGCGGGCAACCGTGGGAGGCTGACAAAGCGTACGACGACTGGGGCGCCACCTTCTTCGATGCCAACGGAGACGGGCACCCGGACCTGTACGTTGCGAGCGGCGGATATAAGCTCGCGCCCAACTCGCCATTGCTGCAGGATCGGCTTTACATCAATCAGGGCGACGGCAGGTTTGTGCGAGATACCCTGGCGCTGCCGCCCATGCTCACGAGCAAGTCAACCGTGCGCGCGGGGGACTTCAATGGCGACGGCAAACCAGACCTGTTCGTCGGTGGCCGGCTGACCCCGCGAAACTACCCGCTTCCCACGAGGAGCTACATCCTGCGCAACGACGGCGGCCACTTCACCGACGTTACTGAGCAGGTCGCGCCGGAGCTGGCTCACCCTGGAGGCATGATCACCGATGCCCTCTGGATCGATTTCGACGGGGATGGCCGCCTCGACCTCGTCACGGTAGGGGAGTGGATGCCAATTCACTTCTTTAAGAACGATGGCAAACGATTGCGGGATGTTACCCAGTCGATGCACCTACCTCCTCTGCGCGGCTGGTGGTACAGCCTTGCTGCCGGAGACTTCGACAAGGACGGCCGTCCCGACCTGGTCGCGGGCAATCTCGGATTGAACTACGCGTACACGACATCGAAAGACAGCGCATTTGGTATCTACGCTGGCGACTTCACCGAACACCGGACGACGGACATCGTTCTCACCGAGCAGATAAACGGGACCGAATTCCCGGTTGTTGGACTGGCTCCACTCGGCCGGGAGATCTATACGTTCGCCTTGCGATTCCCAACCTACGGATCTTTTGCTGGGGCATCTATTCCTCAATTGCTCACTTCGTCCCAGCTACAACGAGCGATTCACTACGAGACTGACACGTTTGCCAGCGTCTATCTGCACAACGACGGCGGTGGAACATTTAGCGTCTCCGCGTTACCAAACCTGGCGCAAATCGCGCCGCTCAA
>DASWCI010000353.1:0-6962 GCA_036390195.1 Gemmatimonadaceae bacterium | reverse complement strand
CGGGGAAGCGGGAAGCCGGAAGAGGGAGGCGCAACCTCCGCTTCCCGGCCTTCGCTTCCCGCGTCCCGCGTCCCGCTTCCCGCTCCAAGCATCGGATGTTCACCCGAGAGCAGCACCGCCCTCGTATCGGGCGAGACCATGCCGTTCAGAATCGCTGCGACGACAGCGTCTACCTGCTTTTCGCGTGGCGCCGAGCGAATGGTGTCGAGTGCGGGCAAGTCGCGAATGTCGACGCCGGGCAGACGTCCCGCTGCTGCCGCCAATCCAAAATTGATGCGATTCAGGATTGCGCCCGTGTTCATCCACGATTCGCCCGTCTCAGGCCAACCGTTTGGCGCCTGGTGTCCAAAGATCGGTTGTCCGAGGTATGCAATCACCTGCGCCGAGCGCGGAGTGCTGTCCGGTGCGGCGTTGAGCGCGCGCATCGCACTCACCACTACCTCGAACGGCGTTTTGACTTTGCTCCGAAATGCCTGTTGCGAGAAGAATTCCGGCGACGTGATGATCGAACGCACAACTTCACGAATGTCGCCGTCGGTCCTGAGATAAACCTGCGCCGCGTGATCGACCAGCGCCTTCGATGGTGAATCGCTGACGAAGCGACGCGCCAGCTTGAACGAGATGAAGTGGGCAGTCGCCGGACTTTTTGCGATGATGTCCAGGACATCTTCCGCGTCTTCCATTCCGCGTCCGGCGCGAAGCTTGTGCCCAAGCACGACTTTTTCTCCGGCGTCGTGCACCTGTGGACGGAAGACGAATCCTCCGCCCTGCGCGGGAGGCTTGATCGTCCAACCCGTAAACGCTCTTGCGACGTTGATGACATCCTGCTGAGTGTATCCGCCGTCGACACCAAGAGTGTGCAGCTCGAGCAGCTCGCGTCCGTAGTTTTCGTTCAGACCCTGACGCTGACGCTGCTGTTGTTGTTGCTGCTGTTGTCTCCGCATCTCGTCGGCCGCGCGCATGGCTCCCATGATCGCGCCGAGTCCACCTCTGCCGAACGGAACTGGACGAACGCGCTGCAGTTGATTGGGGTCGCGTAGCGTCGGCTGCGTGCTGTCCGCCATGCTCCGGGCGTTGTCGAGATAAAAGAGCATTGCCGGACTTTTCGCGACGGCTTCGAGAAGCTCACGAAATTTGCCGAGTGCATTGGGACGAATGACGTTCTCGTCGAAGTCGACGAGATAGTAGGGCTCGGGCGCGCCCTTCGCCGCGTAGATGTTGAAGTGATTCTCCCAGAAGTCGGTCATCACTTCCTGTAGCTGCCGCTCGCTCGCCACCGCCCGCGCAACCCGTGATGACTGGAGTTGAGTCACAACCTGGCGGCGGGAATTGGCCTGCTGTTGCAGCTGACGCATCTGCGCGATCTCATCGGCCGTCAGCGGCTTGGTCGTGTCTGCCCGTTCGCGTTTCACTTCTCTGCGCTCGCGCTGCTGCTCGGCGTATTGTCTCAACAGATCATTCTGATCCTGATTGAGCGCCGAATAATTCGCGATGAAAGAGCTCATTGCGTCGTCGTTGATCTTCTCCGGATGGAGTTGCTGATCGATCCAGTTGTCGAGACCGATTGAGCGCACCTTGAGGATGTCGCCCGGTTTAGCGCCGAAGGTGAGACGATTCAGCGCCTGGATTATCTGCTGGTCGGCAGGGAGCTCGCGGACGTCCGAGCGCGCTATAACGGTTTTAAGCGGAGTCTTCGCACCAGATCTTTGCGCAGATGCGCCAATAGGTGCGATGCTAACCAGCACCGCGAGGCCTATTCCGAAGAATTTTGTGATACGCATGTTTTCCTCACAACGTCCTGTAGAGTAGACGCGTAGCCTGAGTGGGATGTTAATCCCGTCTGTCACGATTTACCCGCGAATGCCAACCCTAGCCGCCGTTCCGCTATCTAATAGGTGCTGACACCTTAGCCAGTCCTTTTCCGTCCCCTCCCTAATGTCCTCGTTTTCCGAACGGTTGCTTTCCGCCCTTGGCGGGTCGTACACCATTGAGCGCGAGCTCACTGGCGGTGGGATGGCGCTCGTGTTCGTCGGCGAGGACCACGACCTCGGCCGCAAGGTCGTCATCAAAATTTTACCGCCGGAGCTAGCCGCGAGCGTCAGCGCGGAAAGATTTCGTCGCGAAATTCTTACGGTCGCGCGGCTCCAGCACCCCCACATTGTTCCGATACTCAAAGCGGGTGAAGTCGACGGACTTCCGTACTTCGTGATGCCGTACGTCGACGGCGAGTCCATCGATGTCAGACTTCGTCGCACTCGCACGTTGGGCGTTCGCGAGACGCTCGGCATCATGAAGGATGTCGCTCGCGCGCTCGCGTTCGCACACGAGCATGGCGTCGTTCATCGCGACATCAAGCCCGGGAATGTGCTTCTCGCCTCCGGGTCAGCGACTGTTACTGATTTCGGAGTCGCGAAGGCGCTGTCATCAGCGCGAAGATCCGGCGAAAAAGGCAACGGCCTGACGAATACTGGGATGTCGCTCGGTACCATCCTTTATATGGCACCGGAGCAGGCCGCCGGCGATCCCGACATCGATGGCCGCGCCGATATTTATTCGCTCGGTGTCACTGCGTATGAGATGCTCGCAGGTGCCGCTCCGTTCGCGAGCCTCGGCCCGCGCGAGATGTTGACGGCGAGACTGACTCTTCCGCCGCCGCCTCTCTCGACGATTCGCAAAGATGTTCCAGCTGGTCTCGAGCGTTTGATCGCGCGCTGTCTCGCAATCGATCCCGCCGATCGTCCGCAGACGGCGACGGCGCTCGTCGAAGCGCTCGAAGATCCGGAGACGATTAGCGGATCATTCGCCTCGGCGGCTCCAACGATCGCGCGCCATGGGACTCGCGTGAAACGCCTGGTGATCGGTGCATTCGCGCTGATCGGAGCGATCGTTGTCAGCGCCGGCATCTATGCGAAGCTTCACACGGGAAGTGTCTCAGCATTGGCAGAATCGGCGACCACCACGCGCAAGCCGGCCGATCTCGGAGTCATTGCCGTTCTCCCATTCGTCAACCTCGGCGCCGATTCGAGCAATGCTTACCTGGCGACGGGCGTGACGAACGCCGTCGCGGGGAAGCTGATGAAGACCGCGGGCCTGCGCGTCCTCGCGCCTGGCCGTCCACGGTCGGTGAAGCGCCGCAGCGATACCGCGAGCACAGCGAACGTGTTCGCGCACCTCGTGCTAGAAGGAACCGTCGAGCGCGTCGGCAACAGACTGCGTGTGACGGCGCGTCTTAGTAGCACTGACGACGACGTGATGCAATGGGCCGACGTGTTCGATCGGGATGTCAAAGATGTCTTCGCGGTCGAAGACGAGATTGCGGACGCGATCGTGGCATCGGTGACGCCGATGGCGGGGCAGAGGAAGGGAAACCCCGGCTAACGGCTTACCGATTGGTCCCGGCTCGACGAATCGCCGGATCTTCGTGAGCGGAAAGTTTCCCCTTGTAGGATCTCATTTATTGTCCGTAGAATGCTGGTCCGCTGCAACCTTTCGTTCGGCCGCAGCGCCCAGACGCTCACGATCTGTCGATGCAGGGTCGAACCCGTGGGGTCGGACATCCAGCACGAGAGAGTATGGACTCTTAGGCGCGAACTCCTCGCGGATCTCAATCGACGAACCCGCTTCGGCGCTAGCAAGCTTTGCTTCAATCAGCTCGGCGAGCCGGGTGAGATCCGCCAAAGAACCACGAATTGAGTTGGCGTCGAATGCAGCGTCCGGATACGTCATTATTGTGAGAGATCCGTAAGGCCCGTAATGCTGCTGCGCGCGGTCTGACGCGTTCTGTGGATCGTTGACGTATCCAAGCAAGAGGTCGGGAAAGTAGAGCAGCCCCGCTCGAGATCCCGTCAGCGTCCAGATCCTTTTCTGATCGTCCAGCTCGCAAAAGAATCCGAGCTTGCGCCACTGTTGCTTGATTTGCTCGTCAGTCAAAGCGGCTGGTGGTTTCACTTCGCTCTGCATCGTGCGCCGATACATCATGACGGCAGCCGCGAAGACTAGTGCCGCGAGTGCTAGTGGCAGCAAGAGAGTTTGCCTAGGCAGTAATGTGGAGGAGGGGAGGGGAACGGACAGCCGAAATTTCACGACAAGAGTAACTTCGACCGAATGATAGTCCATCTAATCGACGGAACCTACGAGCTGTTCCGCCACTTCTATGGCCACCGCCGCTACAATCAAGGCAAAGACAAGCCACTCCAGGCCGTAGCGGGAGTGCTGCATTCTGTTCTGGAGATGGTCGAAACGGGCGCGACACACATCGGCGTCGCCACCGACCACATCATCGAGTCTTTCCGCAACGAGCTCTGGCCCGATTACAAGACGGGCGAAGGAATCGAGCCAAATCTGCTCGCCCAGTTTCAGCCGCTCGAGGATGCGCTCAAGGCAATGGGAGTCGCCGTCTGGCCGATGATTGAGCTCGAGGCCGACGACGGTCTCGCCTCGGCGGCGCGACTCGCCGCGGAGGACGCGCGCGTCGACAAGGTTTGCATTTGGGCGAACGACAAGGACCTTGCGCAATGCGTCCGCGATGACCGCGTCGTGCAGATCATCCGGAAAGGGATGCAAATTCGGAACGCCGAGGCAGTGCGCGCGAAGTTCGGCGTAGAGCCGGACCTCATTCCCGATCTGCTTGCGCTCGTCGGGGATGCTCAGGATGGCTATCCCGGGATTCGTGGGATCGGTCCCAGCACCGCGGCGGCTTTGCTAAACCGACATGGACCGATCGAGTTTTTCCCCGAAGGCGTGCTAGGCGCCGAGCGCGAACGCGCACTTCTGTTCAAGACGCTTGCGACGCTTAGAACCGATGCGCCTCTCTTCGCCGATGTCGACGAGCTCGAGTGGCGCGGACCGACACCGGCATTTGCCGAGTGGCCACAGCGGATGGGAGATGAGCGCATCCAGGCGCGGTGTGAAAAAGCTGGCGCGGCGAGGAGCGCGATGTGAGGCCGTTGGCACCGCTTGATCGAAAGCTCTAACATGAAGCTATGGCTCGACGCCGACGCCGCACCGCGAGATGTGAAGGACGTCTGCTTCCGCGCCTCCGAGCGTCTTGCACTCCAGACCGTCTTAGTCGCGAATCATCGTCTCACGCTGCCACTCGGATATCGCTTTCTGTCTACCGTGCGTGTCGAAGGCGGGCCTGATGTCGCTGACCAGTACATCGCCACGCACGCCGACAAAGGCGACGCTGCTGTAACAGCGGACATTCCCCTCGCGGCGATCCTTGTCCCCAAAGGAGTGATCGTCATCGATCCACGAGGAGAGGAATACACACCCGAAATCATCGGAGAGCGGTTGTCGGTCCGGAATTTCATGGACAGTCTCCGCAGCACCGGCGTAGAGACCGGTGGCCATCCGCCCTACGGGGCTCGCGAGAAGCAGGCATTCGCCAACGCGCTGGACCGGGTTCTCACCCGCGCTCTTAGAACTGTCTGATTGCCGGACTCATTTCGCTGTGGATACCGCCTTGTCAGCAGTCAGCGATCCGTCCGGAGCCTTTTTCGCCGGCACGGCGACCCGGTCCCCGACGGCAAGATTTTTCGACGAAAGCTTTAGCTCGGTAACGGGCGTATTCGGCGGCACGGTCACGTTCTGAGAACCGCCCGCATATTGCACGACGAGGCTCGACCCGTTGGTACTGCTTACGTTGCCGTTTGACATCCTCGATTGCGACGCCGTCCCGTTGGTCATACGCGAGGCCGACACGTTGCCGTTCGTCATTCGGCTGGGACCAGCGCTCGCAGCCGGTGCCATCAGGCGGCTTCCTTCCCCCAGCCCCCGCAGCTCTTCAGGGAAAACGTGAATCTCGGTCGCCCGCTCCGAACCATCAGGCTGTTTGACTGTCGTCACGCCGATAAAAGAGCCCTCCTTGACGTGCGAAAGATCACTCGGAACGCGCGAATATAGATGAAAAGGCTGCGTCAATGTCACCGTAACGGTGCCGGTGTCGGACTTGAGCACGAGTTGATTCGCCGAGACGCTCGTCACCGTGCCGCGGAGCATGATCGGCGCGTTGGGATTTGGCGTCTGGCCATTCTGTGCGACCTGCGCGCTGTCCTGATTTGAATCGGCGCCGCGGTTGCACGCGAGTGCGACCAACGCCAGACAGAAACCAGGAACGGAGACCTTGGCGATCCGGCTCATCAGCATCTTCATTAGGACGTGGACCTCTGGTTAAATACGCGAAGCTGAATATCGAATGTGGTCAGCCCGCATATCGTATGCTCGGCTAACATCTGTGGATTAAGGCAGGCGTGTGGGAATTCGAGGCCGCGGCAAGCCGCCTAGCTGGGCGACCAGTAACGGTAGCTCGTATGCAATGTGCGAAACTGCCTAGTGGAGTCCGCAAGCAAAAGCTCGTCCGATTCGCCTTCTGGCCCCGCCCAGGTGAATGCCATGACAACGCCGTAAGGTAGCGTGTCCACAAAGAGGACATCGAAATCCTTCGGTGAGAACACGCCTTCGTCATCCACACGCCAAGTGGACTCTCCGCCATTGCGGTAGACCGCGGGAAAATCTCTGAACAAGAAAGACGTGTCGGCGACCACCACCACGAGACTTGCAAGGGCACTAGAGTCGACGTTGACAAATTGAATGGCAAGCACCTCCAAAGCGTTCGAAGTTCTTGCTATAAGCGAGCAGCGAATCACCTCTCGTGCTTTGATGACGGTCACGCGAGCGACCTGCGCAGGCGCGCAGGTAGACGCTTCGCGTACCGTCGCGGCACGCGCTGCCGCGAACAGGACGGAGTCGGAAGTGAGATAACAGGTCTTATCGGAGGGCGCCCGCTCTTGAATCAGAGCGAAGACGTCTCCAGCCTCGTTGACGAAGTTGGATGACACTTGTCTCGCATTGTCGTGCGGCTGGCGCACCTGCTTGCGGTCGAATCGGACTGGCCGCGCAACGGCTCCCGAACAGAGCGCTCCAACAATCGTCGAAGGATCGGCGAGCGAGTCAAGTGCTAG